>JAPOPO010000068.1 GCA_026712885.1 Rhodospirillales bacterium
AGTTCGGCGGTGTCGCCGTCGGCCTCGCCGGCCTGCTCGGCGAGCGTGAGAGCCGTTACCGCGCTCTCCACGTCGGCGTTCTTCAGCGCATCGTCGTCGAGACCGTCCACCAGCTCGCGGGCCTCCTGGAGATCGCCGGCGCCGACGAGGCAACGCACCAGCCCCGCGAGCGCCGCCGCCTCGCCCGGCACCTGGCGCAGAATCTGGCCGTAGATGTTCGACGCGGTGGCGAAATCGCCGGCATCCAGCGCGTCCTTGGCCTGCTCCAGCGCCTGCTCCAGCGGCGAGGGGCCCATGGGTCCGACCAGCCGCTCCACGAAGCGCTTGATCTGGCTTTCCGACTGGGCGCCCATGAAGCCGTCGACCGGCTGCCCCTTGTCGAAGGCGAACACGGCCGGAATCGACTGGATGCGGAGCTGCTGCGCGATCTCCGGATTCTCGTCGATGTTGATCTTGACCAGCGCCACCTTGCCGCCGGCGTCTCTCACCGTCTTCTCCAGAATCGGCGCGAGCTGCTTGCAGGGGCCGCACCAGGGCGCCCAGAAATCGACGATCACCGGCGTCTGCTGCGACGCCTCGATCACGTCGGCGGCGAAGCTCTGAGTCGTCGCGTCCTTCGGCCGCGTCGCGCCGCCGCCCGACTGGCCAATGAGGGTATCCATACCCGCATGCTCCCGGCTGGAGAGGATTCGGTTGGGCAAAATCTACATGGCAGCTTGCAACGGGCCTTGCAAGCCTGCCTCAGTGCGGGCCCCACACGACGAAGGGCCGGACGGGATCGCCCTACCCGGCCCTCGTGACGTGGCCCGCGGTACCACCGCGGGCCAGCGTGGGGAGGAACGCGCCGCAGCCGGCGAGGCGAACGGCGCGCCCTTCGTCCCCTACTTGATCATGGAGAAGATAATCGCCGGCACCAGCGGCTCGCCGGCCGGTTGAATCGCCTCGATGCAAATGTTCGCCTCGGGATTGCTGGCCGACATCATGACTTCCAGCATGTCGCCCGCCTCCATGGGAACGATGCCCTGGGAAATGATGACATCCTTGGCCATGCTGCCCTCGTCCTGACAAAGCTGGACGTTGGAGTTGGCAACGTCCGCACCGTTGATGCGCAGCCACAGGTCGAAGCACCCGTAAGGCCCGCCGCCTTCGCGGCCGACCTGGGGAGCGGCGACGATCAGGTAAGGTCCGGCTTCGCTGACGGTAATCTGATTGTTTGCCATGTCGACACCATTGGCTGCATCAATGATATCCATGGCGACCACTTCGGGCGCCGTGCCCGGGCACTGGGTCACCGTCGACGATGCCTGCAAGTACTGGGCGGCATTGGCCACGCTGGCCGAAGCGACAAGAACCGCCAATGCTAAGACAAGCTTCTTCATGGTCCTATCCTCCCTGTTGGACTTGACCACCAACCAGAGTAGGGCGCCAATCGAGGCTTGACAATTAATCTTATCGACCGGGCGCGTAACCTTCAGGGCGTCTCATAACCATTATTGCCCGACTATTAGGTTTGCTTATATATCTCGATCGCGGGTCGCTGCACTCAATTAGGGAGGCGCGCGGCGTCTCATCTTCATATTCGGATCGGCGCGTCAGTGCGTCGCGGGAGCCTTCTCACCCGGCGTGGCGTGGCGCAGCGTGTCGAGCAGGGCAGGGTCCAGCGGGTCGAGGGGCCGCCCGGCGATCTCTTCAGCCGCGGCCCAGATCTGGGGCAGGTGCGCCACCATGGCGGAGCGGCCCGCGTGGCTCTTCACGACATACTGATTGTTGGCCCAGTCCGATGCCGCGCAGCCGTAGTGGCCGAGGATGCGATTGATCAGCGCGACACGGTGCAAGCGGCCGAGATAGCGGGCACGACCGCTTTCAGGCTCGGCCGCTCGACCGGCATCGGTGCCGGCTTCGGTCCAATGCGTGCTGCCGGCCATCATCGTACAGAACGCACACACGGCAGGTCCTCCTTGGGCGTGTGCAACTCCGCGCCGCCTCAGCGCAGCCGGGAACGTAGCGCGGCCAACGACCAATGAGAAAGCGTAAAGAGCGCGGCGTAGTCGTCAGGAAGCGGTTAGTTCGGCGAGAAGGCCGTAGTGGTCCGAAACGGGTAGCGGCTTGCCATCGGGGTGCGGCACCACTGGCGTGTCGAGAACGGTGCGAACAGTGCCGACCGCCACTCTGCGGCGTCCGGCCTGCCGCGCGAAGATGTGGTCCACCCGGCGGGCGGGGCCGGAGGCCCGGCTTCGGTTGAGCGAATTCTGTGGGTCCCAGGTGCCTGCGGGCCGGGCGTCTTCCGGCAGGCCCGCGGTGACGTCTTCAAAGCCAGCGGCGCCGAGGAGGCGGTCGATCGCGGGGTCCGTGGCCGGGTCGCAGTTGAAGTCACCAGCAAGCACGACCGTGCCGTCGAAGGGCGCACCGGCCGCCTCGATTGCCTCGGCGACCTGCGCGCTTCGCCGGTCGGCCGCGCCGAGGCGCCGCTTCCGTCGGTAGGCGCCGCCGGCGGTGGCGTGGAGATTGATGAGGCGGACCGGACCGAAACCGGGCTCCCGCACTGTGCAGGCGAGCATCCCGCGCGGGCCGAACAGGCCCTCCTCCAGCGTTTGCCGCGCGAAGGGTGTGCACGTCACGTCTTCCATCGGGTGGCGGGAGAGAGTGAGCAGCCCCGTACCGTAGAAGCGGCTGTCCTCGGCGATGCCGGCGCCGTGGGGATAGAGATCGTGCAGCTCCGCCGCCAATCTCACCTTGACCCGCTGCGGGACGAGCTCCTGCAGCAGCACGATGTCGGCGTCCACGCCGCGCAGCGCGGGCGCGAGGTGTGCGGCGCGAGCGGGCACGTGTGGCACGTCTTCGTAGAGCGCGGCGCCAAAGAGGCGAATTTCGGTCAGGCCGGTATTGAAGGTCAGGACGCGCAGCATCGGCGCGCTACGGCCCTGGCCCTGCCCGGATCACGGGCCGAGAGCTGCGGTTGACCAGGAAGAGCCCGGCGAAGAGCAGGGCGACGGCGAGGCCAATCCACGGGCTCGGCACTTCGCCGAAATAGAGCGCGGCCCAACCCATGCCCGCTAGCGGGCCGATATAGCCGTTGGTCGAGAAGAAGACCGGCCCGACCATTCGAATAATCTCCAGCCCGAGCACGAAGAAGACCGCCGTGAGCGCGCCGCCGCCGATCAGCGACCAGTCGCCCTCGGTCATGGTGCCGTCGAAGAGCCACCAGCTGTCGGCGGCGGCCATCACCGGCAGCATCAGGATCGCGCTCGCGAATGCGATGCCGCAGGTCAGCGGGATCGGCTGGCTACCAGCCGGGCGAAGGAACACCACCGTAACGCTGCCGAAGGCGTAGCAGACCGGTGAGCCGAAGGCCAAGAGCAGCCACGGCGCCATGCCAGGCTCCGGCAGGCTGGCCCCGGGCGCCAGCATCACCAGGATGCCCGCCAAGCCGAGCATGATGCCTGCTGCGCGCAGCAGCCGGATAGCGTCGAGCTTGAACAGGATCGAGAAGGCATAGGTCAGGATCGGCGAGAGAGTCAGCGTGAGCGCGACCGCGCCGGCCGGAACCTTCGGCGCCGCCAGCGCGAGGAGTGTGTAAGGCAAGGCGAGGCCGACGAAGCCGAAGATAAAATAGAAGCGGAGGTAGGTGCCCGTCAGATTGGGGCGCTGCCCCATCGCGAGGCCCGCGACCAGAGCGACCACGCCTGCAATGATGCCTTGCCAGAAGACAAAGGGAAAAGTCGGAATGCCTTCGGTTATGGCGATCCGGTTGAGCGAGAAGGTCATGGCGTAGCTGCAGGCGCCAAAAAGCAACATGGCGAGCGGCAGCATGCGCCCGCCGTCTGGTCCGATGCGGCTCACCAGGGCCGCC
>JAPOPO010000038.1 GCA_026712885.1 Rhodospirillales bacterium
TAGGCGCTCTCCAGGTTGTCGCTCGCCCGGAAGAGCGTCGCGTCCCCGCCGCCCATCGCGGTCTGGGAGTCGCGCTGCCCGCGGGTGATGGCGCCGAGCGAGTCGAGCCGCCGGGCGATCGTCGCGATGAACCGCCGCTCGCCCTTCACGTCCGTCGTGATCGGGCGGAAGAGCGGCGCCCACGCCTGGTGCGTGCGGTGGGTCCTTCCCAGGCCCTGGATGGCCTGGTCCGCACGCCAGCCGGGCTCGAGCAGGTAGTGGACCCGCCGGTCGGTATTGGCGCACCCGAGGTCCGCGTGGTAGCTCCGGCCCGTTCCCCCCGCCATCGAGAAGACGAGGATGCGCTTGGTGCCGTCCATGAACGCGGCGGTCTCGGCGAGGCTCGCCGACGCCGGGCGCGTCTTGAGCGCGAAGCGCACTCCGGAGGCATCCTGGAGACGCAGCACCCGGCGCGAGCGCCCGGTGACCTCCGCGACCTCGTCGGCGCCGAAGTGGTGGAGAAGCTGGTCGAGCGCCGCCGGCACCGGGGGGAGCGCGGCGAGCTTCTCCATCAGCACGTCGCGCGCGGCCAGTGCCTCCTGCGAGAGCACCGGGTGGCCGTCCTTGTCCTTCACCGGGCGCGACATCAGGTTCCCGTCCTCGTCGGTGAAGGGCTCGTGGAGCTGGACGGGGAAGGCGTGCGCGAGGAAGTCGAGCACGTACTCCCGCGGGGTGAGGTCGATGGAGAGGTCGTCCCACTCCGAGGGCGGGATCTCCGCGATGCGCCGCTCCATCAGCGCCTCGCCGGTCGAGACGAGCTGCACCACCGGCGCGCGCCCGGCCTCCAAGTCGGCCTCGATGGCGCGGATGAGGGTCGGGCACTTCATCGATGTCAACAGGTGCCCGAAGAAGCGCTGCTTCGCGCCCTCGAACGCGGAGTAGGCGGCGGACTTGGCGTTGCGGTTCAGCGTCGAGTTGCCCTCGACGATGCCGGTCGCCTTGAGCGCCTCGGTGATGTTGTGGTGGATGACCTTGAACGCGCCGGCGTACGAATCGTAGATGCGTCGCTGGGGGTCGGAGAGCGGGTGCTCGAGGATGTCGACCTCGACGCCGTCATAGGAGAGTGCGCGGGCCTGGTAGAGCCCCAGCGCCTTCAAGTCCCTCGCAACCACCTCCAATGCGGCGACCCCGCCCGCCTCCATGGCGGAGACGAAGTCGCCCCGGCTCTCGAACGGCGTCTCGCCGGCGGCCCACAAGCCGAGGCGCCCCGCGTAGGCGAGCCCGGGGACGGTGGTGGCGCCCGTCGCCGAGACGTAGGCGATGCGCGCATCGGGCAGCGCGTTCTGGAGACGCAAGCCCGCCCGGCCCTGCTGCGACGGCGCGACCTCGCCGCGGCTGCCCTTCGACCCCGCCGCGTTCGCCATCGCGTGTGCCTCGTCGAAGACGATGACCCCGTCGAAGGCGTGGCGATCGTCCTCGTCGAGACTTCCCGCGAGCCAGCCGACAATCTGGTCGAGCCGCGATGCCTTCCCCTGCCGAGCCGGCGAGCGCAGCGTCGCGTAGGTTGCGAAGAGAATGCCCTCGTTGAGCGGAATCTCCAGCCCCTGCCGGAACTTGCCCAAGGGGATGACGTCGTCCCCAGCTCCCCCGAGCGCGGTCCAGTCGCGGCGCGCGTCCTCGACGAGCTTGTCGGACTGGGAGAGCCACAGCGCGCGCTTGCGGCCGCGGAGCCAGTTGTCGAGCACGACGGCGGCGACCTGCCGTCCCTTGCCCGCGCCGGTGCCGTCGCCCAGCATCCAGCCGCGCCGGAGCCTGACCGGCGCCGAGAGCACCTCGCCGTCGTCGGCCGGGACGGCGGTACGGACCTCGTCGTCGCCGCAGCGCTGAACGGTCTCCCATCCCGAGCCGATGCGGTAGCGCGCGGCGAGGTGGCGCGAGTGGGCCTCGCCCGCAAGCACGACGCTCTCGAGCTGGGCGTCGGAGAGGAGCCCCTCGGCGACCACGCGCTCCGGCAGCATCGGGCGGTAGGCCGGCACCGGATGCGGCACCGCCGCCATGGCGCCCGACTGCACGAGCGGGGTCGGATGCTCGGTCGCGCCCGACACCCGGGCCACGCCCGGTCGCCACGGCTCGTAGGGGCCGGCGGTCGAGGCGGGTGCGGCGGGCGCGCCCGGCGGTGCGTCCACGGGTCCCGTCTCCACGGTGAGCTCGGCGACCGGACCCCAGTCACGGGCCGGCGCGGACGGCGTCGGGCCGGCGGGCTTGCGGGCCGGTGCGGGCAACGTTCGGCGACGCGCGGGGGCGTGCCCGAAGAGATCGGCGCCCGGCACGGGCGTGATCGGCATGCGTGACGGCACCGCCGCGAGGACGGCGTCGAGCAGCTCGGCGGCGCTGGCCGCGCGGGCCTGGCCGTCGACGGTGATGCCGGGCTCGGCGCTGCGGTCGAGGACGGTGAGGCGCGAGTCGAAGCGCGTGCGGCGCCGGGCATAGGCGCGTCCGTGGACGGCCATGGTGAACACGACCCGCGCCTGCGCGGTGAGCGAGGAGAAGCCGTCGTTCCAGGCGGTATCGCCCGGGACGCAGTGGGCCGAGGTGATTGCCGCGAGCCGGCCGCCGGGCGGCAGCATCGAGAAGGCCGAGCGCAGGTGGCGCAGGTCGGCGTCGTGGCGGATGCGGCCGACCCCCGGCGTCGCCGAGAACGGCGGGTTCATGAGCACGACGCTCGGCCGGAGCCCGGGGAGGCGGTCGGCGATGCTCTCGGCGTTGTGGCGGGTGACGGGGGCTTGCGGAAAGAGCGTGCCCAGGAGCGAGGCGCGCACACCCGCAATCTCGTTGAGGTAGAGGTTCCCGGCGGCACGGTTGCCGAGCGCGCACTCGGCCATGACGGCGAGCATGCCGGTGCCGGCCGACGGCTCCAGCACGACGTCGCCCGGGCGCACGGCCGCTGCCCGCAGCGCGGCATAGGCGAGCGGAAGCGGCGTTGAGAACTGCTGGAGGCGGATCTGGTCCTCGGAGCGCTTCGTGTGGGAGGGCTCCAGTGCCGCGATGGCCTCCAGCATCGCGAGCATGCGCCGGGGACCGCCGGGGCCGGCGCCCGCGCGCCGGCGCATGGCGCGGCCGTAGCGCCGAACGAACAGCACGACGGCGGCTTCGGCGGCCTCGTAGGCGTCCTTCCACACCCAGGCGCCTTCGGCGTCGCTCGCTCCGAAGGAGCGGGTCATGGCGTTGCGGAGCGTGGCGGCGTCGAACGACCGGCCGGCGACGAGGACGGGCAGCAGAATCCCGGCCGCGGTGAGGAGCGAGTTCGCCCCCGACGGCGTGGAACTGGCCGGTGGCGGGCGGGTCGCGAGGGTGTGGGCCGGGCGCGCGGGGGCGTCCGGCGCCGGGATGGCGTCGAGCATGGAGGTCTCCCAGTCGGAACGGCGTGGAAGGCCCGACAGACGGCGGCGTGAGCGGTTGCTCCCTGACCGCCGGCCGGGCTTATCCGCGCCGCGCCACCCCGCCTCCGGCTGGCGGGGGCCGGTGGGGAGGGAGTCAGGCGGGGATGGTGTGGCCGCGTTCCGCGGCGCGGGCGCGGCAGGTCTCGATCAAATTGGTGTAGTCGGCGGGGTCGAGGACCCGGCCGACATTCGTGAGGAATGCGAGCTGCAAGGCGATGAGGCGCACGGCCGGGTCGTCGGCTTGGCGGCGGCCCTCGCCGATGACCTGCCGGCAGGCGTGGTGCAGGGTGGCGGCAACGCCGCTCGGATTGCAGGCCCCGCTCTCGGCGATGACGAGCGCGTCGGCGTGGCGGTCGAAGGCCGGCGGCAGGGTGTCGAGGGTGGTCACCGCGATGCCCTCCGGACCTTGGCGACGAGGCCGTCGACGATTGCGGCGGGTGCGCCGGTGACGGCGCCCCAGGCGCGGAGGTTCCCCTCGACGTCGTGCCACGAGCCGATGAGCGTGTCGTGAAACGGGGACTCGGTGGTGACGGCGAACACGGCGTCACCGCTCACGACGACGCCAGTGATCGCGGGCTCGGTCATGGCGGACCTTCCGATGAGAAAGCAGAGGATGGCCGCGAACCCGGGCGACAGGTTCTCGCCGCGGCTCGGGTCCATCGGGTGGATGGCCGGCGGCGGGCCGGCGGGCGCGGTTCCCGTGGCGGGACTGGGTGCGGGCACGGGGGTCTCCTTGATTACGGGCGAAACGAAAACGCCCCTTCCCAAGATCGGTTCGGGACGGGGCACGATGGGAGGCGCGGGGTGCTCAGGCGTGGGCGGCGCAGTGGTGGCGCGCGGCGGCGGCGTCGAGCTCGGGTCCGTACTCGACGATGCGCCCGGCGGCGCGCGCGGCCTCGGCGTAGACGCGAATGCCGTGCCTGGCCCGGAAATGACGGTCTCGCTCGATGGGGAGTCCGAACCGGCCGCGGTAGGCGGCGATCTCGGTGACGGAAATCGACCCGAGCTCCGGGTAGCCCATGCCGAGATCGGCAAGACCGAATGCGATCGCGTCGGGGTTTTCCGGATCGAGTTCGGTCAGCAGCCAGGTTGCAGATCCGGTCGGATTGAACCACTTCGCGACAGGTTTCGGGTTGTCGGGCCGGGTGGCGCCGTTCTTCAGGAGGCGCTCGCGCTGGGCCTTGGTGAGGAGCTTCATGGGCACGGTCTCGCGGTGAGTGGGCGGAAGGAAGTCCGCGCGGGTCCCGCCGGCCGGGGCGGGTTCGCGGTGCGGCGGCGCGGGTGGAGAGCCGCCAGGTCGGATCAGCCGAAGCGGCCGCCCTCGACGGTGAACGTCCAGCCGTTGACGGCGATGGTCTCGTCGACGACGGCGTCGGAGGACAGGTACTCGTACTCGCGCTGGAGCTGGCGGTAGAGCCAGCGCGCGAGGTCGCGCAGCGCCTCGATGACGGTGTCCTCGGCGCCGTCCGTCATGTCCTGGCGGGTCGGGCTGTCGCGCTCGACCTCGATCGCCATGCAGTACTCGTGGCAGTAGTGGCCGCGGTGGCGGATGAGGGCCCCAAGCTGGAAGAAGTTGGGCCTCTGCACGGCCTGCAGGACGTCCGCGATGCGGTGCAGCTCGGTGTCGGTGGGCGCGTGGGCGCGGATGCCCTTGGCCGAGCCCCGGGCATGGGCGTAGGAGCCCTCGAAGCAGGCGCCGTCCCCCTGGCTGTGAAATCCGCGAAAGAAGACGTGCGCGTCGTCGCGCGTTCCCCCGCCCATGAGCTTCACGGGGCTGGTCCGCAGCGTCACGCCGAGGATGGTGCAGACGGCCTCGAAATCCTCGAACACGGCGTCGTACCACTCGTGGTCGAGGCAGGTCTCGCGATACCAGGCCCGCGCGCGCTCCTTCGCCGCGTCGGGCAGCTCGCCGAGGGCGTAGACGACGGTCTCGACGGTGCGCGGCATGGTCAGGGTGCCTCCCGGCGGGGACCGAAGGCCACCGCGATGTCGTCGCCGTCGACGGTGACGGTGACTTGCCTGTCGGTGGGGATCAGCCAGTGGATCTCGGTCCAAAGCGCGTGCGCGATGGCGGCGCGCTGCGCCTCGTCGTCGGAGCGCGGTGGGGCGGCCGTGACCGGTGCGGGCGCCGGTGCGGATGGGGCGTGGACGTTCATGGACGGGACCTCCGGTGGAGTGTAAGCGGTGCGGCTCCCCCACCTTCCCCCTATATATGGAGTAGCGTTCGATGACCCTCTCCACGAGGAGGGTCAGCCGATGCAGGATTTGGAACGAAGGGACCCGGCCGCTCGGGATTGGCCGGGCGACCCGCCCGATGA
>JAPOPO010000513.1 GCA_026712885.1 Rhodospirillales bacterium
GATCGGCGCGACGGAGAAGGGCGGCGTCTGCCGGCTCGCGCTCACCGACGTGGACAAGGCGGCGCGCGATCTCTTCGTGCAATGGTGCGAGGAGGCCGGCTGCACCGTCAGCATCGACAAGATGGGCAACATCTTCGCCCGACGCGCCGGCAAGGACGACTCGCTCCCGCCGGTGATGACAGGCAGCCATATTGACAGCCAGCCGACAGGCGGCAAGTACGATGGCATCTACGGCGTGCTGGCGGGCCTCGAGGTAATCCGCACCCTCAACGACCTCGGCTACGAGACCGACGCTCCCATTGAGGTCTCCGCCTGGACCAACGAGGAAGGCTCGCGCTTCGCGCCCGCGATGGTGGCCTCCGGCGTCTTCGGCGGCGTGTTCACGCTGGAGGAAGGCTTGGCGTGTGCCGACGTCGACGGCAAGACCATCGGCGAGGAGCTTGAGCGCATTGGCTACGCCGGGGAGATGGAGTGCGGCGGGCGCGAGGTCGGCGCCTTCTTCGAAGCTCATATCGAGCAGGGGCCGATCCTCGAAGCGGAGGAGAAGACCATCGGCATCGTGCAGGGCGTGCAGGGCATTAGCTGGTTCGACGTCACCGTGACCGGCATGGAATCCCACGCCGGCACCACGCCGATGGAGCGCCGCAGGGACGCGATGGTGGGCGCCGCGAAGCTGGTCGCGGCAATCGACCAGCTCGCGCTCGATAACGCGCCGGACGCCCGCTCGACCATCGGCGTCATGCGGGTGAGCCCCAACTCGCGCAACGTGATCCCCGGCTCGGTCTACTTCTCGGTGGACCTGCGCCACCCGGACCCCGACACCCTCGCGGCGATGACCGCCGAGGCCCGGCGCCAGGCAGAGGCGCTTGCCGCCGAGCGCGGGCTCGAGATCACCTTCGAGGAGATTTGGCACTCGCCGCCGATCAAGTTCGCCGCCGATTGCGTGGGCGCCGTGCAGAATGCGGCGGAATCTCTCGGCTACGCCAGCCAGCCGATCACCTCGGGCGCCGGGCACGACGCAGTCTACGTCTCGCGCGTGGCCCCCACCGGCATGATCTTCATCCCCTGCGAGGACGGGATCAGCCACAACGAGATCGAGGCGGCGACGCAGTCCGATATTGCCGCCGGCTGCGACGTGCTGCTCAATGCGATGGTCGCGCTCGCCACCCGCGACGAGGGCGCGGCGAGCGACGCCGCGTGCCCCGAGCCGTTATCCCGCAACCTCGCGGCGGACGATGGCGGCGCCTTCCACCATCGCCTTGAGCTTGCCGAACGCGGTCTGCCGCGCGAGGTACTTCATGCCGCAGTCAGGCGCGGCGACGAGGCGGTCCGCCGGCACCACCGCCAGCGCCTCGCGCAGCCGGGCCGCCACGGTCTCCGGCCGCTCGATGGCGGGATCGTTCATGTCGATCACGCCGTAGAGGATCTCTTTAGACGGCAGGTGGGCGAGGATCGCCGGGTCGACGCCCGGCTGGGCTGCTTCGATCGAGACCTGATCGACCACCGCCGCCTCCAGCTCCGGCAGGAAGGAATAGCCTGAGGGCTTCTCCGTCTTTATCACGGCTGCGTAGCCGAAGCAGAGGTGCAGCGCGGTCTTGCCGTCCACGCCCTCCAGCGCTCGGTTGATCGCCTTCACCGCGTAGGCGCGCGCGGCGTCGGGCCGGGCCTGCACGTAGGGCTCGTCCAGCTGAACGATATCGGCGCCGGCGGCGAAGAGGTCCTTGATCTCCTCGTTGACTGCGTCGGCGTAGTCCATGGCGAGGCTTTCGTCGTCCGGGTAGTAGGCGTTCTCCGCCTGTTGGGTCATGGTGAAGGGGCCGGGCAGCGTGATCTTGATCGTGCGCTCCGTGTTGGCCCGCAGGAACTTGACGTCTTCCACCTCGATGGGGCGCTCGCGCCGGATCGGCCCTGAGACGAGGGGGACCGGCGCGGGATTGCCGGTGCGGTCCATGTGAGTGCCGCTCCGCTCCTTGTCGATGCCGCCGAGCGCGGTGGCCACCCGGTTGGAATAGCTCTCGCGTCTGATCTCGCCATCGCTGATGACGTCGACTCCCGCGCGCTCCTGGTCCCGGATCGCGGCCAGCGTCGCCGCCTCCTGCGCCTCTTCCAGATGCTCGGGCGGAACGCGCCAGATCTCGTGCGCGCGCACCCGAGGCGGCAGCCGGTTCACCAGATTGTCCCGGTCGATGAGCCACTCCGGCTGCGGGTAGCTGCCGACGACGGCGGTGGTCAGCAAGGTCTCGCTCATGGCATCCGTCCCGGTCGTTGCTCAAGATCAGGCCGCCCTGGCGGCCGCGGCCCCCACAGCCTACCGCTTGGGCATAGTATTGCCACATTGATCCCCTACCCAGAGGCCAGTGAATCCCGCTAGTCTGGCGTGGCGCCTGCACGCGGCACAGCACGGAGTTGGGGGCGATGAAACTCTGCCTGATCCAGATGAACAGCACGCCCGACCACGCGGAAAATGTGGCCCGCGCGGCCGGCTACATCGACCAAGCAGTCGCGGCGGACAAGCCCGATCTCGTGGTCGTGCCCGAGTTCTTCAACCACCCTTACGTGTTCCAATATCGCGATTATGCGCACATCGACGAGGCGGAGGGCGAGGACGGAATCGCCATCTCGACCATGCGCGAGAAGGCGCGCGAGCACGGCATTCACGTCATCGCCACGATTTTCGAGGCCGAGGCTGCCGGCCTCTGCTACGACAGTGCCATCGTGATCGACCCCGCCGGCGCCATTCTCGGCCGCTACCGCAAGGCCCACCCTGCGGCGGTGCGCAGTCTGGAGAAGATCTATTTCCGCTACGGCTCGCACTTTCCCGTGTTCCGCATCGGCGCCTGGCGTGTCGGCATAAACATTTGCTACGACACGTTCTTTCCGGAGTCCGCGCGCTGCGCTGCGGTCAACGGGGCGGAGCTGATCGTGGTTCCGTTCGCGGCACCTGCGGTCGCCTGCTGGCGCGAGACCATGCAGACCCGCGCCTTCGAGAACGGCGTCTACTTCGCCCCCTGCAACAAGGTGGGGCTGGAGGGGGAGTGGACCTTCGGCGGACGCAGCATGATCGTCGCTCCCGATTCCGAGGTGCTCGCCGAGGCGGGCGACGACGGCGACGAGACGATCTTCGCTACGCTCGACCGCGCGCGGGTGTTCGAGGCCCGCCGCGCCTGGCCCATGTTTCGCGACCGCCGTCCCGATCTGTACACCGCCATCACCACGCCGACGGAAGACATTCCGCGTATCGACTGATCGTCGTGGCCTTGGGAATGGGAACCGGCAGCGGAATCTTGACAGGCGCTGTCCTCGTCTGCGCGTTGGCGCTTGCCGCCGCGGTGCAGCCGGTTACGGCCGCCGTCGCTGCGGTGGAGGAGGGCGCGCCTGCACCCGCCGCGCGTACGATCCCCGTGGCCCCGGTCGATCCCGGCAGCACCGCCGGGCGGATCGTCCTCGGCGTCGCCGGCTGGCTGGAGCAGCGCTTCGGTTCCGGGTCCAAGACAGCAAGGCTCGCGCTCGACGCGCCGCTATGGGCGGAGGAGGGGGGCGGCACCGTCACCCTCCACCTCCCCGGCGCGCGCCTCGTGGAGCCGTCGGTGCCCCTCGTGCAATGGACACTCGGCGACTTGGCCATTGCGGTGACGCCGCGGGACCAGACGGCCTACGATTTCGAGACCAGCTTGCCGCACATGATCGACAAGGGTGGGGAGCGGCTCACCATCGGCGCGGGCACGGTTTCCGGCACGTGGCGTTCCGATCTGGAAGCCACGACCAGGTTGAAGGCCAACGCGGCCAACCTGCGACTGCTTGAGGGCCCGGGTTCGGCCGCGGTGGAAACGATGTCCGTGCGGGACGTCGCTCTGGAGGACGAAGTCGTCGAGGGTGCCGACGGGCTGTGGGATGGCCGCTCCTCGTTCCGTCTTTCCGACCTTGAGGGCGAAGGCTTCGCGCTCGGCTGGCTCGAGGCCTCGGGCAGCTTCGAGGACTTCGATCGCGATCTGATCGTGCAGTTGCGCGGGGACTTCGGCGCGCTCACGGGCGGTATGGGCGGACCGATGGCATTTGCAGACGTTCTGGCACCCCTCATGAGCGGCCGCTGGGGGCGCTCCGAGTTGACGATCATCCTGCATGAACTGGCGGCGACCGGTGGCGGTACCGGCCTGGGAGGGGGCGGCGGACTCTCGCTCGGCCGGCTGGAGTGGCACGTCGATCTCGACGGCCGAACGGAGCTCACCGACCTCGCCACGCGGATCGCGGCCATCGACCTCCGCCTCAGCGGGCAGGCCGCCGTCGAGATTCCGCCCGCGCTGCTGCCTCACACGGCGACCCTCGACATCGCCCTCAAGCGATTGCCCGTGCGCCGGATCGCCGACGCGCTCTCCGGGCTCGCGAAGCAGGGCGGGATGGCGGGGCCCGGCGACGAGCCGATGCGGGAGGTCATCTTTGCTCACCTGGATGCGGCGGATTCGTCGTTCGAGATAAGGGATATCCACATCGTCACGCCGTCGTGCGAACTCCGTGCGGAGGGCCGGCTCCAGGTCGAGCCGGCGAGCGTTTTCGGCGTCATCGGACGCTTGGACGCGCGCATCCGGGGGCTGAGCGCGCTCATGGCGCTGGCGGCGGCGGAGGGGGAAGAAGACGTGGTGGCCCTGCTGATCGTTCTCCAGGGTCTCGGCAGGCCGGTCTTCGACGAGGGCGCGGACGAGTCGTTCTACGCCTACGAGATCGACCTGCGCCGCGACGGCGCCGTCACGGTCAACGGCATCCCCTTCGACATGCTCCTCGGCGGCCTCTCGCCCCCATGAGCGCTGACAACCGACCGGTACGGGAAGCGCAGGCGTGATGGACTTCGGCTTCATCGGTCACCCGCTGGCCGGGACACCGATCGGTGCGACGCTGGACCTCAGCATCGTCCTTGGTGCAGTCGTCTGGCTGCTATCGGTCGTCACTCGCAACTATTCGTGGATCGATCGGGTGTGGTCGATCTGCCCCGCGCTCTTTTGCCTAATCGTGGCGGCCTCGCTCGACTTCGAGGCGCCGCGGGTGAACCTGATGGCGGCGCTGGTTGTCCTCTGGGGTGTCCGTCTGACCTTCAATCTGGCGCGGAAGGGCGGTTTCCGCCTGGGCGACGAGGACTACCGCTGGACGGCGACGAAAGAGCGGCTCGGGCCGCTGCGCTTCCAGCTGTTGAACGCCACCTTCGTGGCACCGGCGCAGATGGTGGTTCTCTGGCTGTTCGTGTCCCCCGTGCACCAGGCTTGGCTCCGGCCGGAAGCGCCGCTCAACTGGCTGGACTGGCTGGCGGCGGCGTTGTTCCTGGCTCTTCTGGTGATCGAGACCGTCGCGGACGAACAGATGTGGGCCTTCCAGCAGGACAAGAAGCGGCGCATCGCGGCCGGCGAGGCGATTGCTCAACCGTTCCTGACAACCGGCCTGTACAGCTATTCGCGCCATCCGAACTATGCCAGCGAGATTGGCATGTGGTGGGTGTTTTACCTGTTTGCCGTCGCGGCCTCCGGGGAATGGGTGCACTGGTCGGGGCTGGGGTGCATTTCCCTCACGCTGCTAATCGTCGGGTCCATCCGCTTCGCGGAATCTATTTCTGCTTCGAAATACCCCGGCTACCGCGCTTACCAGGCGAAGACGCCGGTACTCATTCCCTTCCTGCGGTTCTCCGGCTCTGCCAGAGGTGCCTAAATTTTGGCGTTCCGTATGGAGGACCGGCCGCTCCAGATTGGCGAGCGGAGTGACAGTCCGGTCGCTACAAAGGAGTCCTTGCCAGGGTGCGACGGGGGCGGGATAGTTTTGCAAAACAACCCAGAGGTAACGGCATGAGTGAGGAGTTCGACTGGGAAATTCCGCTCTCGGCGCAGCCCAAGCCGGAGCAGGTGTCCTTCGACCTCGACCGCGCGCTCGGTGCCGTCGTCGGCCTGCGCGCGACCATCCCCGAGGATGCGTTCACCGCCGGAATTCTGGGAACCGAGAGGACCGGCAACGGGATCCTGATCAGCGCGAACGGCCTCGTTCTCACCATCGGCTATCTGATTGCCGAGGCGGAATCGGTCTGGTTGACGGCGAGCGACGGCAGCGTGCTCGCAGGCCACGCGCTCGGCTACGACTTCGAATCGGGGTTTGGCCTGGTGCAGGCGCTCGGCCGCTTCAACGTGGCCCCGCTCGAGATCGGAAGCTCGGCCGCGCTCGAGGTCGGCGATTACGTGATCATGGCCGGCGACGGCGGCCGGCGCCACTCACTGAATGCGCGAGTCATCGCCAAGCGCGAGTTTGCCGGCTACTGGGAATACGTGCTGGACGAAGCCGTCTTCACCGCGCCGCCGCATCCCAACTGGGGCGGGAGCGGGCTCATCGATCGCCACGGCCGGCTCGTCGGCATCGGTTCGCTGCTGGTGCGCCACGCCGACGGCGACGGGGCCGACACGCTGGACGGCAACATGATCGTGCCTATCGACCTGTTGCCGCCGATCCTCGACGACATGCAGACTCTGGGCCGCACCCAGCGCCCGCCCCGGCCCTGGCTCGGCGCCTACGTCACCGAGGTCGAGGAGGCGCTCGTCGTTGCGGGTCTCGCGCCGGAAGGGCCGGCCGAGCAGGCGGAACTGCAGGTCGGCGATCAGGTGCTCGCGGTCAACCGCCAGCCGGTCAGCAGCCTCGTCGAGCTCTTCCGCAGCATTTGGGCGGTGGGCGAGGCGGGCGTCGCCGTGCCTCTCACCGTGATGCGCAACGGCGAGCCCCACGAGGTCAGGGTTCTCAGCGCCACGCGCGACGAGTTTATGAAGACGCCTCAACTACATTGACGTTGCCGGACATGAGCCACGCCGCGCCGCGCAGGCCGCTTTCTGGCCCGAAGCGCGCGCGAGCCAGCTTGGTGGCGGGCCGGGCCACGCTCGCGTGGGCGCCCCAGGCAGCGGGCACGAGGCGGTAAAGCGCCGCTATCTCCGAGAGCCCGCCGCCCAGCACGATCACGTCAGGGTCGAGCAAGTTGATGGCGCTGGCGAGCGCCTGGGCCAGGCGCTCCGCATAGCGCGCGACGGCCCTCGCCGCCTGCACCTCTCCTGATTCTGCCCACCCGCCGATCTCTTCGGCCGTGGCCTGGCCGCCTCCGAGCGCGGCGTAATCGCGCGAAAGCGCCGCCCCGTTGAGCCAGGTCTCGACGCAACCCTGGGCGAAGCGGCCGCAGGCGCATGGTATGCCGGCTCCCTCCGGCGTGGGCCACGGGTTGTGGCCCCACTCGCCGGCGGTGGCGTTGGCGCCCACCAGGACCTCGCCCCGCACCACCAGCCCACCGCCGACGCCGGTGCCGAGGATCACTCCCAACACCACCTCGGCCCCTGCGCCGGCGCCGTCGGTTGCCTCGGAGAGGGCGAAGCAGTTGGCGTCGTTGGCGAGCGCGACCGGGCAGCCGAGCCGTGACTCCAGGGCCCGGCGCAGCGGCCGCATTTCGAGCCAGGGCAGGTTGACGATCATGCTGATATCGCCGTCCCTGGTGATGACGCCCGGCAGGCTCACGCCTACGCCCGGCGCGCGCACGCCGGCGGTTGCGAGCTCCGCCACCATCTCGGCGACCGCGTCGACCACACCGTCGAAGCTCCCGGGCACCGGCCGGCGCAGGCGTGCGCGCTCCGCCCCGTCGCCGTCAAGACCGATGGCGGCAAGCTTGGTCCCGCCGATATCGATGCCAATGCGCATCGCGCCCTATCCAACCTCCGATGTGTCGCTGCGTTCGCCGCCGATCCAAGTGGCGCGGACGCGGAGCTCATCGTCGAGCCAGACCAGATCGGCGCGGAGACCCGGCGCAAGCCGTCCCCGGCTCTCGGCAAGACCGAGAAAATCCGCCGGATAGGCAGCGGCCATGGCAAGCGCATCCTCGAGCGGGATGCCCACGTGGGCGACGCAGTTTCTCACCGCTTGTCCCATGTCGAGCAGCGAGCCGGCGAGCCTGCCATCGGCCGTGCGCAGGCAGCCGTCCACCACCCGCACGAGCTCGTCTCCCAGGCTGAATTCATCGAGCGCGGGTACGCCGACAGGCGCCATCGCATCAGTAACCAGAAAGAGTTTGCCGCGAGGTTTCGCACGCCATGCGAGGCGGACCACGTCCCAATGCACATGGGCGCCGTCGGCGATGATACTGCAGGCGAGGTGGTCGCGGGTGAGCGCCGCGCCGGCGGCGCCCAGTTCCCGGTGGCCAAGCGGGCCCATGGCATTGAACAGGTGGGTTACGCCCTTCAATTGCGGCGCCGCCATATCGAAGGTGCGGGCGTCGGCCTCGGTGTGACCGGCGGCAACGATGACCCCGCGCGCCGCGAGCGCACCGATACTGTCACGCTCCACGCATTCCGGCGCCAGCGTCACGAGAGTTCGCCCGGCGCCCAGCGAGGCCAGCAGGTCGATGTCATCGTCGCCCAACGCCGCAATCTCGTTCGCGTCATGGGCCCCGCGCCGCGCCAGGTTGATGTGGGGACCTTCGAAGTGGATGCCGAGGACCCCCGGCATCGCCCGGTCGAGAGCCTCCCGCACCGCTTCGACCGCCCGCGCCATGTCAGCGCGCGGGCCGGAAATGAAGGTCGGCAAGAAAGCAGTGGTGCCGAGGGCGCGATGAGCGTGGCCGATCCGCGCGATGGTCGCCGCCGTCGGCGCGTCGTTGAACATCACGTCACCGCCGCCGTTGACCTGGAGGTCAATAAACCCGGCGGCGAGAGTCCCGCCTTCGAGTTGCGTGATGCGAGCATCGGCCGGGACCGTGTCCTCCGTCACGATGTCGCGGATGACACCGTCCGCGCACACTAAGGCGCGGTCGGCCAGAAATCCCTCCGGCGTGTGCAGCCGGGCGCCGATCAAGGCGTCCATCGTCGCCCTAGCAACTGTCGCGGCGAAACGGGTTCGCCGACGGCAGGCAGAATGTTAGTGTCGGTGCAAAGGTCACGGAACCGGGTGTAAGCCATGCTGCGCGCTGCCTCAATCGGGATGGGCTGGTGGTCCGACGAACTTGCAGACGCCGTACAAGGAAAATCCGACGCAATTCGCATCGTGACCTGCTTCACTCGATCGGAGGAGAAGCGCGCGGCCTTCGCCAAGAGGTACGACACGGTCGCCCACGACTCCTACGAGGCTGTGCTAGCCGATGAGACGATCGACGCGGTCATCCTGACCACGCCGCACTCCACCCATGCCGAGCAGGTGATCGCGGCGGCGGCGGCTGGCAAGCACGTCTTCTGCGAGAAGCCGTTCACGCTCACACGCGCGAGCGCGCAGGCGGCGGTGGATGCCTGCGCCGAGGCAGGCGTGGTACTCGCGATCGGGCAGAACCGGCGCTGGCACAGCGCAACCCGCGAACTCAAGTACATGGTGGAGCGCGACCAACTCGGCACGATCCTCCACGCGGAGGCGAATTTCTCGGTCCCGAGCGCGCTCGGCTACCCGCCCGAGCTTTGGCGCTCCAACCGTGTCGAAAGCCCGGCCGGCTCGGTCACGGCGCTCGGCATCCACATGATCGACGCTCTCATCTACCTCATGGGGCCGGTCGCGCGGGTCGCGGCGCAGGCCCACCGGCGCGCGGTCCCGGTCGACATCGACGACACGACTTCGGCGTTGTTCAGGTTCGAGTCTGGTGCCTCCGGCTATCTCGGCACGTTCTTCGCCTGCCCCCACACCTCGTACATCAATATCTACGGCACGAAGGGCAACGCGCTCGGCCAGATCGACAACAGCAAGCTCACACTCCACCAGGCCGACGAACCTGCGCGGGAGAGGTCGATCGAGCCGAACGACACGCTCAGGCTGGAGTTGGACGAGTTCGCCGCCGCCTGCACCGGCGAGGCGCAGTACACGGTGACGACCGAGGAGGCCGTGCACGGCATCGCCGTGATGGAAGCGCTGATCGAGGCCGCGGCCTCCAGCGAATGGGTGGAGGTCGCCGGCGGGAGTGGGGCATGAGCGCGCGCCACACCTTCTTCTGCATCGACGGCCACACCTGCGGCAATCCAGTGCGCGTGGTGGCGGGCGGCGGGCCACCGCTCGCGGGCGCTACCATGAGCGAGCGGCGCCAGCACTTCCTCCGCGATTACGACTGGATCCGCCGGGCGCTGATGTTCGAGCCGCGCGGCCACGACCTGATGTCGGGCGCGGTGCTCTACCCGCCGATTTCACGGGATGCCGATGTCGCACTGCTCTTCATCGAAACCAGCGGGTGCC
>JAPOPO010000603.1 GCA_026712885.1 Rhodospirillales bacterium
GAGCCGCTGCGAGCAGGGAACCGGCATCGGTCGGTGCGGGGGCAGGATGGCTGGCATGGGCGGCAGTGGCGCGCGCGGCGGCGTCCGGCGCCGTGTGGGCGTCGAGCATGGAAGGCTCCGTTCTGGCGATGGAAGTGCAACGGCCGCGGGCGGATGAACCGGCGGCTCAATGGATTCGCAGAAGGAGGGCTTTCCTGAAGCTCGACGGATGGAGGAAAGGCGGTGTGCGGGGGAGACGGCGCGGGGACTGGGTCGTGTCGGCGCAAGCAGGGCGCGGACGTGCGGTGCGCAGCTGATGCGCGGTCCGCGCGCCGGCGTCCTTCAGGTCGCTGGAGACCGGCGCCAGGGCGCGCAGTGGCGCCTAGATGAGACCCTGGTCCCGGAAGCTGGTCGCGCCGGTTGCCGTAATGATGATGTGATCGTGGATACTGATATTGAACAGCCGGGCCGCTTCGACGAGCCTCTTCGTGATCTCGATGTCGGCCCGGGAGGGGGTCGGGTCTGTCGAGGGATGATTGTGGACGATAATGATGGCGCTGGCCTGGAGCTGAAGGGCGCGGTGCACGATCTCGCGGGGATAGGCCGGCGTGTGGTTGACGGTTCCGGTCTGGGAGCGCTCGGCCCGGATGAGGTGGTTGCGGTTATCGAGGAAGAGCGTGTGCAGTTCTTCGACGGCCTTGAAGCCGAGGCGGGCGCGGCAGTAGTCGAGAACCTGGTTGTAGTTGCTGAGAGCGGGGTCGAGCCGGTCGGGAAGCTGCTCGGTGGCGAGCAGGATGCCGAGCGCCTCGGCAAGCTTGATCGCGCAAATGCCGTCGCTGCCGAGGCCGGGAACCGTGGCGAGCTGTTCGCGGCTGGCTGCGAGGACATGGGGAAGAGATCGGAACGAGGCCAGAAGGCTGTCGGCAAGGGAGAAGGCCCTGTCGTGGCCGTGGGATGTGCGGAGCAGAAGGGTGAGGAGCTCCCGGGACTGGAGCGCTCCCGGGCCGGCGCGAAGGAAGCGGGCCTGAAGGACTTCCATCGGTTTGCCCGGGCGAGCGGGCGCGGGTGAAATCGGAGTGTTGGATGTGCCGGGGGTGGCCGCTTTGGGGGGATCGAGAGAGTCGAGAGGCATCGGAGCGATTCCTCGAAGGAGTGGCGAAAACCGGGGGATGGAAGTCAGGCGGCGGGGTCGGCGAGCGCCTGCATCGTGTAGCTGCACTCGGTGTCGCATTCGCCGCATATGGCGGTCGCCTCATAGGTGCTGTGAAGCGCCCAGCGTTGAGTCGCCATGTCCCATTCGGCCCAGGCGTCGACGAGAACCCGGGTGCTGCCGCATGTGTTGCATACGGGCTGGAGGGGCGCGCCGGTGTCGAGGGCCTTGCGGGCATAGTCGGCGAGTTCGCGGATGTGCGAGTGGACAGGCGGCCGCGCGGAGCCGGAGAGAAGGCTCTCGTGCAGGCGGTCGAGGCCGATCGTGAGAGCGACGAGCGGCGGCCGAAGGTCGTCCTGGCGGCGGTAGCGGTCGTCGAGCATTGCGGCGCCGCGGCAGCCTTCGAGGGGGCATTCGCCGGCGGGCATGACGTCGCCGGGCTGGACGCGGTCCCATGGGTCGCGCAGCTCGAGCGCCTCATCGGCGGGTCCGTGCCAGCCGCAGTCCTGGCAGGTGGCGGTTTCGGTGGCGGTCATGGGATTGTGCCTCGCATTGCTGGATGGCGGGGAGGTCGCGGTCGATGTCCTTGCGGGCGGCGCGGCCATATCGAAGATCGGCTTTTCGTGGGAGCGCGGTTCGGGCGCGTCCGGCGGGGTCATGCCGCGGCGGCCGGGATGTTCTCGCGCTCTTCGGCACGGGCGCGACACTGCTCGATCAGCCGTGTGTATTCCTCGCTGTCGAGAATGCGGTCGACCTGGAGCAGATGGGCGAGCTGGAGGCCGATCAGGCGAATGGCAGGGTCGTCGCGCTGCGAGGCGCCTTCGGCGATGGCCTGCCGGCAGGCATTGTGCAGCGCCAGCGCAACGCCCGAGGGGTTGCTCGCCCCGGGATCGACGATGTCGAGTGCCGTCCGGTGACGGTCGTAGCCGGGGGGAAGGTTCATCGCCCGGCCCTCCGCATCGTGTCGACGAGGCCGTCGACCGTGTCGGAACCGGCGCCGCATACGTCGCCCCAGCCGCGCAGGTTGCGCTCGAAGTCCTCGACGGAGCCGAGGTGAAGATCGAAGAAGGGGTTGTCGCTGGTTGCTGCCAGGACAGAACTGCCGGAGACGGAAATGTCCGTGATCGCGGGGTCGGTCATGGGCTCGGCGCCGGTGAGCCAGCAGAGAAATGCTGCGAACATGGGCGAGAGGGATTCGCCGCGGCGGGGGTCCATCGGGTGCGGTTTCGGCAGTGGGTCGATGGGGTGAGGCGGCATGACGGTATCGGGCATTGCGGACTCCGCAGGGTTGGGATCGAAGGCCCCGCCCGGGTTGGCCGGGCGAGGCGGATTTGGGGGAGACGGTCAGGAGCGGGCGCGTGCGGCCTCGTCGAGGGCGCTGCGGTCCTCGACGATGTGTGCGGCAGCGGAAGGGGCCCGCGCGTGGACGGATATGCGCCGGAGGGGAGGAGCGGCACGGTCTTCGCGTTGACGGCCGGGGAGGGTCGGACCGAAATTGCCGTCCGGATTGTCCGGGCGATGACGGCCGGGGTTGGAACGGGTTCAGCGGATGGAGACGAAGTCGTCTGTGCTGAGTCCGACCTGGCGGGCGATCTGGTGAAGGAGATAGGGGGGCAGATCGCCGGAGCCGTGAACGGGAACGGTGGTGGCGCGGCCGTCGGGGTGACGGAACCGCTTGTGGGAGCCGCGCTGGCGAACCTCGCGGAAGCCGAGCGCGGTGAGGATCGC
>JAPOPO010000296.1 GCA_026712885.1 Rhodospirillales bacterium
AAAGGGCGAAATTCCAAGAAAACCCGCGAGAGAATCGCGGGCCGGCGGGAGCCCGAGAGTGTATCGTAGCACGGGCATCAGACGGTGCGGAGAAGCCTCTATGAACGTCCTGGTCGTGGGCTCCGGCGGGCGCGAGCATGCGCTCTGCTGGCAGCTTGCAGCATCGCCGCTGCTGGGGGCGCTCTGGTGCGCGCCGGGGAACGCGGGCATCGAGAAGGAGGCGACCTGCGTTGCCCTCGATCCCATGGAATTCGACCGGCTGGTGGCGTTTTGCCGCGAACAGGCGGTCGATTTGGTCGTGGTGGGGCCGGAGGCGCCGCTTTGTGCCGGCCTGGTCGACCGACTCGAGGCCGAGGGCATCGCCGCGTTCGGCCCGCGCGCGGCCGCCGCACGGATCGAGGGATCCAAGGGCTTCATGAAGGACCTCTGCACGCGCCACGGCGTGCCAACCGCCGCCTACCGGCGGATTGGCTCGCTCGCGGAGGCCGAGGGATTCATCGCCGAGCTGGGGGCGCCGCTCGTGGTCAAGGCCGACGGACTCGCCGCCGGCAAGGGTGTCGTGCTGGCAGAAGCGGAAGACGAAGCGCTTGAGGCGGCGCAGGCGGCGCTGGGCGGCGCCTTCGGCGAGGCCGGCGCCGAGCTCGTGATCGAGGAGATGCTGGAGGGCGAGGAGGCCAGCTATTTCGCCCTGGTCGACGGCGAGACCGTACTGCCGCTGGAGACGGCGCAAGACCACAAGGCGGTCGGCGAGGGCGACACCGGGCCCAACACCGGCGGTATGGGCGCCTATTCGCCGGCGCCCGCGATGACCCCGGCGCTCTGCGAGGAGGCGCGGACGGTCATCGTCGAGCCGCTCGTGCGCGGCCTCGCGGCGGAGGGCGGACCCTACACCGGCGTCTTTTACGCCGGGCTGATGCTCACTGCCGACGGACCGAAGCTGCTGGAGGTCAACGCCCGATTCGGCGACCCCGAGTGTCAGGTGCTCATGCCCCGGCTCAAGTCCGACCTGCTGGCCGCGCTGATGGCGGCGCACGACGGCGAGCTCAGAGACTTCGACCTGCGCTGGCGCGACGAGGCCGCGCTTTGCGTGGTGCTCGCCACCGAGGGCTATCCCGGTGCCTACCGGAAGGGCAGCGTGATCCGCGGGATCGACGCGGCGGAAGACCTCGACGACGTCACGGTGTTTCACGCAGGAACCGCGCGCACCGATACCGGAATCGTCGCCGCAGGCGGGCGCGTGCTCGGCGTGACTGCGCTGGGCGCTGGCGTCGCCTCGGCCCAGAGCCGCGCTTACGAGGCCGTCGGGCGCATCGACTGGCCGGAGGGATTCTGCCGCCGGGATATCGGCTGGCGGGCGGTCTGAAAGCAAGCGCCTGCTTGGCGAACCGCGGCGTGGGCCTATAATCACATATATGACCAGCGAAAACCGCCCGCTCGAGCGCCAGGACCCGGTGCGGACGCGCGCGCCGCACGGCGGTGGTCTGAGGTTCCTGGGTGTGACGCCGCTCCGCCCCTGCCCCTACTTGCCGGGGCGTCTGGAGCGCTCGATCGTCACCCCGCTCGCGGGGGCCCGCGCAGACTCTGCCTACGACGACATGCTGCGCGGAGGCTTTCGCCGCAGCCACCTTGCTGCCTACCGCCCGGCCTGCCCCGGCTGCCGGGCCTGCGTCTCCGCGCGGGTCCGTGCCGACAACTTCGTGCCGAGCCGTTCGCTCCGCCGCGTCATCGCGCGGAACGCAGGCATCACGCTCAATGTGCTTCCGGCGCTGGCCCGACCCGATCACTACTCCCTGTTCAGGCGCTATCTGGCGGCACGGCACCCGGACGGCACGATGGCGGCCATGGGGCGCGAGGGCTACGGCGCCCTGGTCGAGGAGAGCGCGGTCGAAACGCGCCTCGCCGAGTTCCGCA
Organism: Rhodospirillales bacterium; assembly: GCA_026712885.1. Classification (GTDB taxonomy): domain Bacteria; phylum Pseudomonadota; class Alphaproteobacteria; order UBA828; family UBA828; genus WTGU01. The sequence continues at coordinate 1,912 of JAPOPO010000296.1, forward strand.
GCCCCGGTGGGCGGCTCTACGGCGTCTGCGTGTTCGATGTCGTCGCCGACGGCTTGTCCGCGGTCTACTCCTTCTACGAGCCCACACGGATCAAGGACAGCCCCGGCAGCTACATGATTCTCAGGCTCGTGGGCGAGACCCGCGCCATGACGCTGCCCTACCTCTATCTCGGCTACTGGATCGACGGCTGCGACAAGATGGACTACAAGTCGCGCTTTCGCCCGCTGGAAGTGCATGGCGCCGACGGCTGGACGACCCTGGACGCTCAAGAAGGTGCCCAGGACGTCTCGAATCACTGACCGCAACCATCCAGGGGAGACCCAAGGACATGAGCATGAAGATTGGACGACGCAGCCTTCTTAAGGGAACGGCCATTGCAGGAGCCGCCGTGGCGGCCGCCGCGGCATCGTCGTTCCCCGCCCCCGCGATCTCGCAGGGCACGAGGCAGCTCAAGATGGTCACGACGTGGCCGAAGAACTTCCCCGGCCTCGGCACCGGCGCGCAGCGTCTCGCCGACCGGATCACCAACGGCACCGAAGGCCGTATCGAGGTCAAGCTGTTCGCCGCGGGCGAGCTTGTGCCGCCCTTCGAATCCTTCGATGCCGTCTCCCAGGGTACGGCGGACATGTACCACGCCGCCGAGTACTACTGGCAGGGCAAGTCCAAGGCCTTCAACTTCTTCGCCACCGTCCCCTTCGGGCTAACCGCGAGTGAGGTCGACGCCTGGATCTACCACGCGGGCGGTCAGGCGCTCTGGGACGAGCTCGGGGCGGAATTCAACCTGAAGCCGCTGATGGCCGGGAACACGGGTGTCCAGTGGGGCGGCTGGTTCAACAAGGAGATGAACTCGGTCGAGGACTATAAGGGCCTCAAGATGCGCATGCCGGGTCTCGGCGGCGAGGTGCTGCGCCGCCTCGGCGCGGCGGCCGTCGCACTGCCGGGCGGCGAGATCTTTCCCGCTCTGCAATCGGGCACGATCGACGCCACCGAGTGGGTGGGGCCGTGGAACGATCTCGCCTTCGGCTTCTACAAGATCACCAAGTACTACTACTGGCCCGGCTTCCACGAGCCTGGCACGGTCCTGAGCTTCGGTATCAACAAGGGCGTGTGGGATAGCCTCAGCGCCTCGGATCAGAGCCTGATCGAGACCGCTGCCGCGGCCGAGAACAGCTATGTGCTGGCCGAGTTCAACGCGCGCAACAGCGATGCGCTGGACACGCTCATCAACGAGCACGGCGTCGAGGTGCGGCAGGTGTCGAACGAGATGCTGAACGCGCTCGGTGAGGCATCGGGGACCGTGGTCGCCGAGGTCGGCGCCGAGGGCGGCATCACTCAACGTGTTTACGAAAGCATGATCGCCTTCCGCCAGAAGGCGCTGGCCTACGACAAGCTTTCCAACCTGGCTTACGGAAACGCGAGACTTCTTCCGTTCTCCTACGGCAGCTAGACGCATATTCGGGGCGGGCGGTGCAGCCCCGCCCCGAACCTTGCCGGCGTGACGGAATTGGCCCGGCGCTACCCTGAGGCGCGGGCGCGACGCGCGTGAAGGCTGCTGCCGCGCCGGAGCCCGGCCGCCCGATATGAGATGCAACCGTATCTCTCCGCATTAGCCGCGTTCACGCGCGTGATCGACGCGGTCAATGAGCACGTGGGCCGCGTCGCGTCGTGGCTCGCCCTCCTCATGGTGCTCCTCCAATTCATCGTCGTGGTGTTGCGCTACATCTTCGGCGTGGGCTTCATCGCCATGCAAGAAGGCGTGATCTACCTCCACGCCACCCTCTTCATGGTGGGCGCCGGCTACACGCTGCTGCACGGCGGCCACGTTCGCGTCGACATCTTCTACCGCGACGCGCGCCCGCGCCGGCGCGCACTCGTCGACCTCCTCGGAGTCATCCTCTTTCTGCTGCCGGTCTGCGTGGTCATCGGCTGGGCGAGCTGGCCCTATCTGGAGCAATCCTGGTCGGTGTTCGAAGGCTCGAAGGAGACCAGCGGCATTCATGCAGTCTACGCGCTCAAGTCGATGATCATGGCGTTCGTGGTCCTTATCGCGCTCCAAGGATTGTCGCTCGGGCTTCATGCGGCGCTGACCCTCGCCGGCCTTGAAGAGCGCCACGACGCCACCGCGGAGACAGGCGGCGAAGCCGTCTGACCCGCCATGGCAATCGGCGAAATCGTGGTCATCGTCATGTTCTTGACGACTTTCGCCTGCCTTCTGGCCGGCTTCCCGGTCGCCTTCACACTCTCCGGCGTAGCCGCGCTGTTCGGGCTCTTCGCCTACGCCTTCGGCGTCTTCGACATCAGCTTCATCCGTGCCATGCCCCAGCGCATCTTCGGCAATGCGATGTGGAACGAGGTGCTGATCGCGGTGCCACTCTTCGTCTTCATGGGCGTCATGCTGGAACGCTCGAAGGTGGCGGAAGAGCTGCTCGAGGCCATGGGGCGCCTCTTCGGCGGCCTGCGCGGCGGTCTCGGACTCTCGGTCATCGCGGTGGGCGCGTTGCTTGCCGCCTCCACCGGGATCGTTGGCGCGACGGTCGTGACCATGGGCCTGCTCTCTCTGCCGACGATGCTCCGGCGCGGCTACGACCCCAAGCTCGCGACCGGAGCGATCTGCGCCTCAGGCACGCTCGGCCAGATCATCCCACCCTCGATCGTGCTGGTGATCCTCGGCGAGCAGATCTCCAACGCCTATGTCGATGCACAGCGGTCTATCGGCAATTGGTCGCCGGAGCCGGTCTCCGTGGGCGACCTCTTCGCCGGCGCCCTGCTGCCGGGGATGGTGCTCGTCGTCCTCTACATGCTCTATATGATTTTCGTCGCCTGGTTGCGCCCAGCGGCGGCACCGGCCATCCCGCGCGGCGAGCTGGGCGATGACTGGCGCGAAGCGTGGCGGCGCACCGGCCGCGCGCTGGTGCCGCCGATCGTTCTCATCATCGCCGTGCTGGGTTCGATCCTCGGCGGCATCGCGACCCCGACCGAAGCCGCCGCGGTGGGCGCCGTGGGCTCGCTGATCCTCGCGGGCGCCCGGCTCGCGCCAGAGGGCGGCACCAGAATTGCGCGCAGCGCCGGCGGCGCCCCGCTCTATGCTGCCGGCGGCGCCTTGATCGTTATGATGATTCTCGCCGGCCAGTTCGATCTCGTGATCACGCGGGCCGGCGTCGGCGCTCCGGCCATCGCCGCCTTCATTTGTTGCGCGCTTCTCGTCTACGGGATCGGCACGAGCCTCTGGCGGGTCTGGCGTGCCGGCGTCCTCGTGCCGGTCATGCGGTCCACCATGCAGATCAGCGCCATGGTCTTCGTCATCCTGATCGGCGCCGCCCTCTTCTCACTGGTCTTCCGCGGCTTTGGCGGCGACGACATGGTTCACGAGGCGCTGTCGAACATTCCCGGCGGAGTGATCGGCGCGATGCTCGTGGTCATGCTGATCATGTTCTTGCTCGGCTTCTTCCTCGACTTTATCGAGATCACCTTCGTGGTGGTGCCGATCATCGCGCCCGTGCTGCTGCAGATGGACATCAACCCGATCTGGCTCGGCATCATGATGGCGGTGAACCTGCAGACCTCGTTTCTAACCCAGCCGTTCGGCTTCTCGCTCTTCTACCTGCGCGGCGTGGCGCCCCGCACGGTCCGCACCAGCGAGATATATCGGGGCGTGATCCCCTTCGTCATCATCCAGCTTGCCGCGCTCGCCGTGCTCGGCTTCTTTCCCGAGCTCACCACCTGGCTGCCGTCGGTCGTCTTCGACTGAGGCGCGCGGCCTAACGCTCCCGCGACCAGGCGGTCACGACGTCGATCAGCGCGTCCGTAAGGCGGGCGAGGTCGTCCTCGTCGATGGTGAACGCGGGCGTGACGTAGACGATATCGCCGAAGGGTCGGACCCAGACGCCGGCCTCCACGAATCGCGCCTTGAGCCAGTTGATGCGGCTCATGTCGTCGAGCTGGATAACGCCGATTGCACCCCGCACCCGGACATCGACCACGCCAGGCAGTCCTCGCGCGGACTCCAGGGCGGCGGCGAGATGGCTCTCGATGGCGCGCACCTGGGCGAGGCGTGGCTCACTCTCGAACAGATCGAGAGAGGCATTGGCGGCGGCGCAGGCCAGGGGATTGGCCATGAAGGTCGGCCCGTGCATGAGAGCCGCGTCGGCGTCGTCCGACAGGAAGGCCTCGAACACCGGCTCGCTCGCCACGGTCGCAGCCAGCGCCATGGTGCCCCCGGTGAGCGCCTTGGAGAGGGAGACGATGTCGGGCACGACACCAGCCCGCTCGCAGGCGAACATGGTGCCAGTGCGGCCGAACCCGGTCATGATCTCGTCGGCGATGAACAGGAGGCCGTGCTTGTCGCAGGCCGCACGCAGCGCGCGCAGCACTTCCGGCGCGTGGAAGCGCATGCCGCCCGCGCCCTGGACCAGCGGCTCGACGATGACCGCCGCCACGTCGTCGCCGTGCCGGGCGAGGTAGGCGTCGAAGGCGGCGATGCCCGCCTCGTCCTCGGGCAATGGCACGACGTGCTGTTCCGGCAGCGCACCGGCGAACAGGCTGTGCATGCCCTCCTCGGGGTCGCACACCGACATGGCGGCGAAGGTGTCGCCGTGGTAGGCGCCCTGGAAGCTCACGAAGCGGTGGCGCCCGCGAATCCCCTGGTTGAGCCAGTACTGCAGCGCCATCTTGAGCGCGATCTCCACCGCCACCGAGCCCGACTCCGAGAAGAACACCCGGCTGAGGGGATCGGGGAGCATGCCGGCCAAGCGGCGGGCCAGCCGGAGCGCGGGCTCGTTGGCGAGGCCGCCGAACATCACGTGGGGCATGCGCTCCAGCTGCTCGGCGACGGCGGCGCGAATGTGGAGGTGGTTGTAGCCGTGGCAGGCGGTCCACCACGACGCGATGCCGTCGATCAGCTCGCGGCCGTCGGCGAGGACAATGCGCGTGCCCCTGGTCGCGGCCACCGGCAGCGGCGGCGGCACGGTCGCCATCTGGGTATAGGGCAGCCAGACGTGGCCGTAGCCCTCCGTGAGCCAGTCGGGTGCCGACGGCACGGAATTGTCTTCGAGCGTTTGGAGGCGCCGCGCTCGCGGGCTAAGCCGGCATCGGCATGATGCCGAGGCGGGCGAAGAGCTGGCTGTCGCGTTCGCGCTCGGGATTGGGGGTCGTGAGCAACTCCGGCCCGACGAACACCGAGTTGGCGCCGGCGAGGAAGGCCAGCGCCTGCATCTCGTCCGACATCTGCTCGCGCCCGGCCGAAAGCCGGACCACCGAACCCGGCATGGTGATCCGCGCCACCGCCACCGTGCGCACGAACTCGAAGGGATCGAGCGCGTCGGCGCCGTTGAGCGGCGTGCCCTCCACCTGCACCAGCATGTTGATGGGCACGCTTTCGGGATGGCTCGGCAGGCTCGCGAGCGTCGCGATCATGTCCGCGCGGTCGCGGCGCGATTCACCCATGCCCACGATGCCGCCGCAGCAGACGTTGATGCCCGCGTCGCGCACATGGCCCAGGGTCTCGAGCCGGTCCTGATAGGTGCGCGTGGTGATGATCTCGCCGTAGAACGATTCGGAGGTGTCGAGATTGTGGTTGTAGTAGTCGAGGCCGGCATCGGCGAGGCGCTCCGCCTGGGGGGCGCTCAGCATGCCGAGGGTGACGCAGGTCTCCATGCCGAGCGCCTTGACGCCCGTAACCATGTCGGCCACGGCCTCCAGGTCGCGGTCCTTCGGGCTGCGCCAGGCGGCGCCCATGCAGTAGCGGGTGGCGCCGGCTTCCCGGGCGCGCCGGGCCTCGGCCAGAACCTCGTCGCGGGACATCAGCTTGCCCGCCTCGAGCCCGGTGTCGTAGCGCGCGCTCTGCGGGCAATAGGCGCAGTCCTCCGGGCAGCCGCCGGTCTTGATGCTGAGCAGCGTCGACATCTGCACCTGGTTCGGGTCGAAGTGGCGGCGATGCGCGCTCTGCGCGCGGAACATCAGCTCGGCGAAGGGCAGCGCGAGCAAAGCCTCGACCTCCGCCGCCGACCAGTCATGCCTGAGCATGGGCGCAGCACTCGGCGGCGCGTCCGCGCCGATCGCCTCGACAGTTTCCATGATCGCTCGTCTCCGGCCCCCGACCGGCGCAGGATAGGCCGGCCCACGGCGGGGTCAAGCAAGTGTCCTACACGCGCTTATCGGAAGCGGCCCGGATCGCGCGCCAGACGCGCTCGGGCGTAAAGGGCATCTCCACATGGCGGACGCCGAGGTGCCAGAGCGCATCGAGGATGGCGTTGCCGATGGCGGCCGGCGGACCGGAGGTGCCGAGCTCGCCCACGCCCTTGACGCCGAGCGGGTTGGTCCCGGTCAGCGTCACGTGGCCATCCAGCGTGAAGTCGGGCAGGTCGTCGGCGCGGGGAATCGTGTAGTCCATGAAGGAGCCGGTGAGTAGCTGGCCCGTCTCCGGCTCGTAGCGCACGTCCTCCAGCAGCGCCTGCCCGATGCCCTGGGCCGCGGCACCGTGGCGCTGGCCGTCGACGACCAGCGGGTTGATCACAAGGCCCGCATCCTCCACCGAATAGTAGCCGGTGAGCCGCACCGCGCCGGTCTCGGCATCGACGGTGACGGTGGCGACGTGGGTGCCGTAGGGATAGTTGAAGTCGTCCGGATCGAAGAACGCCGCCTCTTCAAGCCCGAGCTCGAAGCCCTCGGGATAGTCGGCGCCGCGATAGGCCATGTCGGCGATCTCGACGAAGGTCATCCGCCGGTCGGTGCCGCGCACGGAATAAGCGCCGGCCCCGAATTCGATATCGTCC
>JAPOPO010000033.1 GCA_026712885.1 Rhodospirillales bacterium
AGCGCCGGTGCCCAGGGGCGGAATCGAACCACCGACACGCGGATTTTCAGTCCGCTGCTCTACCAACTGAGCTACCTGGGCTTAGGCCGGCACGCGCGCCTGTGTATAGGACACGGCGCGGCGGCTGTCTACGCGCCGAGAGCGGCTCTTGCCAGCCTCAAACGGCGAGATATTGCGCCGCCGTGAAGACCGCGTAGCCGAGCAGCAGGAGCACGCCGAAGGGCCGTCCCAACCGGATGCCCGAGAGCATCGCCGCGATCACGAGGCCGGTGACTCCCGCCAGCACCCAGATGTCGAGGTGCATGATCTCGTCGGGCACCGGCAGCGGCGTCACCACGGTCACGACACCCAGGATCGCCAGGATGTTGAACACGCTGGAGCCCAGCACGTTGCCGATCGCGACCTCGGCGTGCTTGCGGTAGGCCGCGACCACGGTGGTCGCGAGCTCGGGCAGCGAGGTGCCGACCGCCACCACGGTAATGCCGATCACGGTCTCGGAGATTCCGAGGCCGCGCGCGATGATCGTGGCGGCGCCAACCATCAGGTGCGCGCCGAAGCTGACGCCGGCGAGCCCGAGCAATGCGGCGAGCAGGGCGAGCCAGATCGACTTCGGCAGATGCTGGCGCTCCTCGGCTTCCTGGGTGTGGCGGCTGTTCGTCGCGTTGACGAGCCGGCGCTCGTGCCAGTAGGAGGCGACGGTGACCACCCCGAGCAGGACCAGCATCAGCGCGCCCTGCCAGGCGACGAGGGTGCCGAAATAGACGAACACGGCAAGCAACGCGGTCGCCCCGGTCAGTGTCGCGCCGTCCCGCACCGCCGCCCGCCGCGACACCATGACGGGCGTAATCGCGACGGCGAGGCCGAAGATGAGAAGCAGGTTGGCAATGTTGCTGCCGATCACGTTGCCGAAGGCAATGCCGGTCGAGCCCCTGAGCGCGGCCTGCAGGGTCACCACCAGCTCCGGCATTGAGGTGCCGAAGGCAACGACCGTGGCGCCAATCAGAAGCGGCGAGACGTTCAGCCGCCGGGCGAGCGAAACCGAGCCCCGCACCAGCGCCTCACCGCCCGCAAAGAGCAGAATGAACCCGCCGATGAGCTGGAGATGGGTCAGCGGGTCGAGCATCTGCCTCTGTGGTTTGCGGCGGCGGGCGCGTCGCCCCGCTCTAGCACGAAACGACCATGAGGTTGGGCCGGGTCGGAGACGAGCGCGACCGGGATCCCGAGCCAGCGCGCCAACGCGTCCGCGCCGAGCGCCTCCAGCAGGGCCGGGGCTGCGCGGAGCGTCAACTCCCGCGCCCCGCTCGCCGCCTCGCGCCGGGCGGCGCGGGCTGCCTCGTGCGCCATGGCCTCCAGCCGCAGCCTCCGGCCACCGAAGGCACCGCCCGCTGGCTCGGTGAGCGCCTGACGCAGGCTCGGGCCGAGCCGCTGGCGGTTGACCTCCACCACCCCCCCGGCGGTGACGCCGAGCACACGGTGGGGAGTCCGGTCGGCCCGAAGCGCTCCCTTCAACGCCTTGATTTGAGTGTCCCGGTGGCGGGCTCCGCCGCGACCGGCGAAGTCGATCGCGATCAGCCCGCTGAGGTTGCGCAACAGGATCTCGCGGCCCGCCGCTTCGGCGGTCTCTGCGGCAGCGGCACTGGCGGTCTGGCTCGTATCGACGTCGATCGCGGTGAGTGCGCGGGTCTCCTCGATCGTGAGCCGGGCACCGCCAGCGAGCGTGACCTCGGGTTCGAGCGCCGCCTGGAGCCGGCCGACGCAATCATGCCGCTCGAAGAGCGGCACGGTCTCTGGTCGGTCGGCGCCGGCATACGAGAGCGCGGGAGCGAGGTCCGGCGCCTCGCTCTCCGCGAGCGCTTTGGCCCGCTGGAGCGTCGCGCGGTCGTCCATGGCGATGCGCGTGGTTCCGGGCAGCGCCACGTCGCGCAGCAGGCGCCCCAGCAGGCCGCCCGCGTGCCAAATGCGCCGGGGCGTCCGGTCGCATTTGCCCGCCGCCTCGATCTCCTTCCAGCGCGCTGCCAGCGCGGCGGCCACGGCTGGCACCGCCTCCGGGTTCGCGGCGGCGGCAGCCCTGACCGACAGCGCCCCGCCGGGAATCTCGATCCCGTCGAGTGCCGCGCCCAGCGCACGCTTGTCCTGCGGATCGCGGAGGCGGCGCGAGAAGGTGAGCCCGCGCCCGCCGGGGCGGAAGACGGCGTAGCGGCCAGCCAGCGCCGGCTTCCGCGTGACCCGCGCGCGCTTGCCTTCGTAGGCGTCGCACACCACCTGCACGATCGGCGGCGCGCCGTCGGCGTCGAGGGTCCGCGCACCCTGCAGGAATGCCTCCTCGCCCCCGCCGACATCGACGATGCAGGCGTCGATGCCCCGCATGCGGCCGAGCGGGCGCGCCACGTGCACGTCGCCGATGCGGCTCGGCCTCGCCGTCCACTCGATGAAGAACGCGACCGGCCGCCCGGCCGCGACCGCCGCCGCCTGCAAACCATACGGGCTCGCGGTGATGAGTAACTCGTCGCCCATCGCCTCGATCACATGGGGCCTGGCGGCCGGGGCGGCAAGCCGAGACCGGCCAGCAGCCCATAGGTCTCGTGCAGCGGCAGCCCCACCACGTTGGAATAGGAGCCACCCACGAATCGGACGAAGGCCGCCGCCCGCCCCTGGATCGCGTAGCCGCCGGCCTTCCCCTGCCACTCGCCGGCGGCGAGATAGTCCTCCATTTCCTCCGCCGAGAGCCGCTTGAAGGTCACGGCGGTGCGCACCAGGCGGCTCACGGCCCGGCCCGTCGGGTCGATCACCGCGACCCCGCCGAAGACCCTGTGTCGCCGGCCCGAGAGCAACGAGAGGCAGCGCCGTGCGCTCTCCTCGGTCTCCGCCTTGTCCAGGATGCGCCGGCCGCACGCCACCACCGTATCGGCGCCGAGGACGAAGGCTCCCGGATGGCGCGCCGCGACCGCCGCCGCCTTCTCGTGAGCGAGCCGGGCCGCGTGCGCCTCCGGGCGCTCGGCGGGGAGCACGGCCTCGTCGAGCGCCGCAGGCTCGACCGTATCCGGCGCGTAGCCGATCTGCTCCAGCAGCGCACGCCGGCGGGGCGACGCCGAAGCGAGCACCAGAGGCGGGCGCGGCGGAGGGTTGGCCACGTTCAGACCACCGGCGGGCGGGGCGCGCCGAAGCGCTCCGTGAGCTTCGCCATAAGCCCGTCCCGCACCTCTCCGTAGGCGAACAGCCCGGTCTCGCCGGTGGCCCCCACGCTGCTGGGAGCGCGGGATGGCGCATTGGCACTGCTGGGTTATCTGTGCGTCGCCCCCGCGGCGCTTGTGCTCCGGGCTTCCCCCCTGCCCCGCCACCGGCTCCCCCGCCCCTGGTGCTCGCCTCGGCGTCGCCCCGC
>JAPOPO010000141.1 GCA_026712885.1 Rhodospirillales bacterium
CGCTTTCCGGCGCCCGTTGCCTCACCGATCATCTGCGCTCGTTGCGTCGCTATATCGGTGCCTTCCGAAGTGCCGAGATCGAAGACGACAGAGCGATCAGTCTCGCCCGGCCGCGCGGCAACGTCACGGTCGATAAGGCGGCGCACGTACTCGGCCAACGAAATTCCGAGCGAGGCCGCACGCGCGCGTGCCAGCGCGTGGCGCTTCAAGTCGAGCGATATCTCGATGCGTACGATCAATGTGGCGCCATTATGCCATCGGAAAGGCGATGCGTGTTGGCGCCCCGCCGAGCGCATAGATTCGCTTTGCGTGCGTAGCGGCTTTGGCGTTCAATCGGCCGCCACCATGGAGAGGGGAGAATCGGATGTCTGATCTGCACGAGCTGATGCTGACCGAGGTCGCGGCGAAGATTCGGTCGCGGGAGGTGTCCGCCGCCGAAGTCACCGCCCACACACTCGCGCGGATCGAGCGGCTGGACGGCACGCTCCGCAGCTACGCCACGGTGATGGCCGATGTCGCGACCGCACAGGCGGCGCAGGCGGACGAGGAAATCGCGGGCGGCACGGTGAGAGGCCCGCTGCATGGTGTCCCCTTCGGCCTCAAGGACCTCTGCCTGACGAAGGACGCCCCAACCCATGTCGGCTCGGTCGCGCTCCGCGACTGGAGCCCGGGCGTGGACGGCACCGTGGTGGCGCGGCTCAGGGACGCCGGCACGGTCTTCGCCGGCAAGCTGCAGATGACCGAGGGCGCCTATGCGGTCCATCACCCCTCGATCACGCCGCCGGTCAATCCGTGGCATCCCGACTACTGGACCGGCGTCTCGTCGAGCGGCTCGGGCGTCGGCACGTCAGCGCGGCTCTGCTACGGCTCGCTCGGGACCGACACCGGCGGCTCGATCCGTTTCCCCTCGCAGGCCTGCGGCGTCACCGGACTCAAGCCGACCTGGGGACGAGTGAGCCGGGCGGGCGCCTTCGCGCTCTCCGAGACCCTCGACCACATCGGGCCGATGGCCCGCTCCGCCGCCGACTGCGCCGCCATCCTGGGCGTCATCGCGGGCGTCGATCCGGACGATGCGACCACCGTGCAGGCGCCGGTGCCGGACTACCTCGGCAGCATCGATGCCGGCATCAAGGGCATGCGGATCGGCCTCGACGAGGCCTACTGCTCGGAAGGCGTGGACCCGCGCGTGACCGCCATGGTGATTCAGGCGGCCGACGTGCTGCGCGGGCGCGGCGCCGACATCCGCCCCATCGCCTTCCCCGATGCCACGGCGATGGTGGACCGCTGGAACGATTTCTGCGGCGCGGACACGGCCATCGCGCACGAGCCCTACTACGCCGAGAACAAGGACAAGTACGGGCCGGTCCTGAGCAGCCTGATCGAGGTCGGGCTCGCGCTGAGTGGCGTCGATCACGCGCGCATCGTGATCGAGCGGGACAAGTTCATTGGTGCGCTCAATGCGGTCTTCGCCGATGTCGATGCGATCATCATTCCCTCGCAGCCCTACCCGACGCCCACCAACGCCTTCATGGACACCTTGGGGGCGGAGGAAGGCTCGGTGGAGCGGCTGATTTCGTTCACCGCCCCCCATGACATGGCGAGAACGCCCGCGATGTGCCTGCCCGGCGGCTTCGACGAAGAGGGCGTGCCCTTGGGCTTCCAGATCGTGGGGCCGCAGCTCAGCGAGGAGCGGCTGCTACAAGCCGGCCACGCCTACCAGCAGGACACCGACTGGCACAGCCGCACGCCGCCTGCGGCCTGACGGGGGACGGCAACATGGCGGCTAACGGCGAGCTCTGGCGGCTAGGCGCGGCCGACGTCGTCGATCTGCTTCGCCGGCGGGAGGTCTCGCCGCTGGAGCTGGTCGAGGCGAGCGCGGAGCGGATCGCGGCGACCGACGGCCACCTCAACGCGATCCCGACGCTTTGCATCGAGCGCGCACGCGCCCATGCCGAGCGGATCATGGCGGAGGATCCGGAGACCGAGCGCCCGCGCGGCTGGCTCGGCGGGGTACCGATTGCGGTCAAGGACCTGGTGGAGGTCGAAGGCGTGCGCACCACCTGGGGCTCGCCGATCTTCGCCGACCACGTGCCGCCGCGCTCGGACATCGCGGTCGAGACCCTGGAGGCGCGCGGCGCCATCGTCATCGGCAAGTCCAACACGCCCGAGTTCGGCGCCGGCGCCAACACCTTCAACGAGGTGTTCGGCAAGACCCGCAATCCGTGGAAC
>JAPOPO010000283.1 GCA_026712885.1 Rhodospirillales bacterium
CGCACTTTCCGCAGACGCTCGCCGGGCTGCGGGAATACGACGCCGTCATTCTCAGCGACATCGGCTCCAACACCCTGCTTCTGCACCCCGATAAATGGATCCAGGGCAAGCCCACGCCGAACCGGCTCAAGCTCATCCGCGACTACGTGGGCGAAGGCCGCGGCCTGATGATGGTCGGCGGCTATTACAGCTTCCAGGGCATCAATGCGGGCGCCCGATACCGGGGAACGCCGGTCGAAGACGTGCTGCCCGTAACGATCCTTCCCTGGGACGATCGCGTCGAGGTGCCGGAGGGATTCCGGGCGGAGGTCCAGGGGCCTGCCGCTCACCCGATCCTGGACGGCCTTGGCTCGGAGTGGCCAATGCTGCTGGGCTACAACGAGGTCGCGCTCAAGGAGGAGGCTGAGCTTCTGCTCAAGGTCCCGGACGACGCGGGCGGTCATCCCCTTCTGGCGACGGGAGCCTACGGAAAGGGCCGCGCCATCGCCTGGACCTCGGACATTGGCCCGCACTGGTGCCCCCCCGACTTCGTCTCGTGGGAGGGCTACGCCCGCCTGTGGCAGCAGTGCCTGTCGTGGCTGACGCGCGCCTCGGGTTCCTGACCGCGCCCTAATACCGGGGCGTGCGGATCCAGGGCTCGGGCGCGATGGGGCCGGGGTCGGTGACGAGGAAGGGCGTGACCTGGCTGCGCGCGGGCTCGGGCCAGATGTCGGGGCGGAGCGTGCGGCCGGCGGCGGCGTCCGTGTCCGTGTCCTCGCGGCGGGAGACCTGCCAGATGCGGGCCCTGAGCGAGGCCGGCAGTGCCTCGTAGTCCGGGTGCCACCAGAGCGTGATGTTGGTGCGCTCGCCGCCCGAGCGATTGGGGTGGGCGCCGTGGATCAACCGCGAGTCGACCACGACGACATCGCCCGCCGTCACCGGCACGTCGACCTCGTCCGGGTGCGGGGCGAAGGCGGCATCGTCGGGGTTGCGCACCTCGGCGAGCGTCGGGTCGTGGGCATCGACCAGGTCGTGCAGCGCATGCGGCCTGCGGTGGGAGCCGGGGACCAGGCGCAGGCAGCCGTTCTGGCGCGTCGTGTCGGTCATGTAGAGGAAGAGCGCGACCTGGGCGATGCGCCCCCCGCGCGAGATCGGGTGCTGCCAGCCCCACCAGTCCTGATGCCAGAAGAGCGCGGGCCCGCCCGGCGGCTTGCTGATGACGTAGCCCGAGGAGTAGCGCGTGCCGCGAAAGCCGAGGCGGCCGAACATCTCCTGGAAGCCGGGGTTGGCGATCAGGGGCGCGAAGGCGGGATGGTCCGCGACGGGGACGAGGCTTCCCTGCGAGCGCCACTGCGTGCGGTGGTCGGTGCCGATAGTGCCGAGCGCGGCCTCCGCCGCCGCCTGGGTCGCGCTCAGCGCGGCGGTATCCAGCACATCCGGCACGTGGCAGAAGCCGTCGGCGTCGAGCCGGCGCCGCGCCGCCTCCCCGTCCGACGCTGGCAGTCGCGGGTTAGCGGTCTGCCGCAAGTTCGCGCTCGACCAGCGTCGCCCAGTAGCTCGCGCCGATGGGCAGGATCTCGTCGTTGAAGTCATAGCCGGGGTTGTGGAGGAAGCAGCCGCCGGGGCCGAGCCCGTTGCCGATCCAGATGTAGCTGCCGGGCCGGGCCTGGAGCATGTAGGCGAAGTCCTCGGAACCCATGCAGGGTGCCATGTCGCCGTGCACGCGCTCCGTGCCCACCACGGCGGCGGCGGCGGCTTCGGCGCGGTCGGTCTCGTCCGCCGTGTTGACCGTGGCGGGGAAGCGCGCCTCCACGTTCGCCGTGGCGCGTGTGCCGAAGGCTGCGGCCGTGCTCTCCGCAATCCTCTCGATGTTGGCGGCGATCAGGTTCCTCACCTCCGGCTTGAAGGTGCGGACGGTGCCGGCGAGCTCGACGGCTTGCGGGATGACGTTGAAGGCGTCGCCGCCGTGGATCATGGTCACGCTGACGACGCC
>JAPOPO010000387.1 GCA_026712885.1 Rhodospirillales bacterium
AAGTCCTCGCCGCCGAGGAAGGTATCGCCGTTGGTGGACTTGACCTCGAAGACCCCGTCACCGATCTCCAGGATCGAGATGTCGAAGGTGCCGCCGCCGAGGTCGTAGACCGCAATCGTGCCGCCGCCCTTCTTGTCGAGGCCATAGGAAAGCGCGGCGGCTGTGGGCTCGTTGATGATCCGCAGCACCTCGAGGCCCGCGATCTGCCCCGCGTCCTTGGTCGCCTGACGCTGGGAATCGTTGAAATAGGCCGGCACCGTGATGACCGCTTTCGCGACCGGCTCGCCGAGGAAGGCCTCGGCGGTTTCCTTCATCTTCTGGAGCGTGAACGCGGAAATCTGGCTTGGCGAGTAGTTGTCGCCCCGCGCCGTGACCCAGGCATCACCATTGCCGTGATCGACGATCTGGTAGGGCACCATCTTCATGTCTTTCTGCGTCATTGGGTCCCTGAAGGGCCGCCCGATGAGGCGCTTGATCGCGAAGATGGTGTTCTCGGGGTTGGTGACGGCCTGTCGCTTGGCCGCCTGGCCGACCAGGCGTTCGCCGTCGTCGGTAAACGCGACGATCGAGGGCGTCGTGCGCGCGCCCTCCGCGTTCTCGACCACCCGCGGGTCCTTGCCTTCCATGATGGCCACGCAGGAATTGGTCGTGCCCAAGTCGATGCCGATCACCTTGCTCATGTCTCGTCCCTATTGTCAGCAGGCCCGAACGACCACGTCATGCATCGCCTCAGGCCTCGTGTCCTTTGCCCCATGTCTCGTGCCCATGGGGCCTCCCTCGCGACGGTCACCTGCCGCGCACAATGGTCAATATGGGTGCGGTTTTGCCCCCTGCAAGCGTCCAAGCGTGCGCTTATGCAGGCTCACGAGGTCTCATCCGCCGGCGCATCCGCACCGTCCGACCCGGTCTCGGCCTCAGCCTCGGCCCCGGTTTCGGCTTCGTCGTCCGCCGCCGGCTGGGTGCCGCCCTTGGCCACGCCCACCATCGCCTCGCGCAGCAGGCGGTCGCCGATCCTGTAGCCGGTCTGGAAGACCTGGACGACGGTGCCGTCGGGCTGGTCGGTCTCCGCAGTCTCGAACAGCGCCTGGTGCAGGTTGTAGTCGAACTTCTCGCCCAGCGGGTCGAGCTTCGTGATGCCGTGGCGTGCCAGAGCCGTTTCGAACTCCCGCGCCGTCATCTCGATGCCCTCGGCGATCGCTTTCACCGCGTCGTCGCTCTCGCGCTTGTCGGCGGGAATGTTATCCATCGCGCGGCCCAAGTTGTCGGCAACGCCCAGCAGGTCCTGGGCGAAGCGCGAAATCGCGTAGTTGCGCGCGTCCTCGACGTCCTTCTTGGCCCTGCGCCGGGCGTTCTCGGCATCGGCGAGGGCGCGCAGGAGCTGTTCCTTGAGCGCTGCGTCGCCGCCCTCCACCTCTTCGTCCTCGGCAAATTCCTCGGCCTCGGCCGCCTCCGGCCCGTCGGCGTCCTCTGCCTCGGCGGCGGAGCTTTCCCGCTCAGTGCCGTCCGGTGCGGCAGCCCGGTCCTCGCCGCCCGCCTCGCTTTGCTCTGCGGCCTGGGCGGCGTCCGTTTCCGGCTCGGCCCGTTCGGTTTCGTCCTGCATGGTCTCTTTCGTTCCCTTTCGCGCCCACGGTCGCCGCCGCTCCGGCCGCGAGGTCTCCTCGCTCACCCGAGCACCCGGCCAATAATTTCGGCGGTGTGATCGACCATCGGGATGATGCGGCCGTAGTTGA
>JAPOPO010000389.1 GCA_026712885.1 Rhodospirillales bacterium
CACCCATGTGCTGGCCGGTCTCGTGCCCCTGGTCGCGCCCGTCATGGACCTGTTTCGCGAGCACAAGCGCGCCGCCGCGCTGCTGGACTTCGACGACTTGATATTCTCGGCGCGCGATCTCCTGCGCGACCATGACGACGTGCGCCGCGCGCTCTCCGCGCGGTTCCGCCACGTCCTCGTTGACGAGTTCCAGGACACCGACCCGCTTCAGACTGAGATATTCTGGCGCCTCTGCGGCGAGCCGCCGGGAGGCGGCGATGGCATCGACTGGACGGCATTCGCGCTTCGGCCAGGCGCGCTGTTCCTGGTCGGCGATCCCAAGCAGGCGATATACCGCTTCCGCGGCGCCGATATCGCCGCCTATGTCCGGGCGCGCGAGGCGTTCCGCGCCGGGGCCGCGGACGCCGTGCTCCCGATCGCCACCAACTTCCGCTCCCGCGCGCCGATCATGGAATATGTGAACGCGCGCTTCGAGACCGCACTTTCCGAGGGGAACGGCCAGCCCGGTTTCCAGGCGGTCGACCCCTTCCGGCCACCGCGGGACGGGGGACCCTCGGTCGCCGCGCTGGATGTCGAAGTGGCCGACGAGGACGGCAAGGCCACTGCGCGGCAACAGCGCGATGGCGAGGCCGAGGCCGTCGCCGAACTGTGCGCGCGCCTGATCGGCAGCGAGCCGGTCCCCGACCCCGCGAACGGCGGGCCGCGCCCGTGGCCGGGCCGGGGCCACGCCCCGCCGGGGGCGGTCGCCGAACTGGGCGCGCGCCTGATCGGCGGCGAGCCGGTCCCCGACCCCGCGAACGGCGGGCTGCGCCCGTGCCGGGCCGGAGACATCGCCCTGCTGGCGCCGACCGGGAGCGACCTCTGGCGGTACGAGGAAGCGCTGGAAGGGCGCGGCATCCCCGTCGCCACCCAGGCGGGCAAGGGCCTCTACAGGCGACAGGAGATCCAGGACCTCATCGCCGTCACCCGCGTCTTGGCCGACCGGCGCGATACGCTCGCGCTCGGTGCGCTGCTGCGCGGGCCGCTGGTGGGGCTGACGGAGGAGGAGCTGCTCGACATCGTCTGGTCGCTGCCGCGCACAGAGGGCGCACCCGACGATCTGCCGCGGCTCGATCTGGGTGTCGCGCCAGAGGAGGTCGCGAACCCTCTCGCGCGGGATATCGTCGAGAAACTTCAGGCGCTGCAACGCCGGGCGAATGTGACAACGCCGCATGCGCTTCTCTCCCAGTCCATCGACGTGCTCCGGGTTCGCCCCATCCTGCTGCGGCGCCATCGCGGCCAGGCGGAGCGCGCACTGGCCAATGTCGATCTCTATCTCGGCTTCAGCCGAGCCTATGCTGTGCGGGGGCTACGCGCCTTCGCCGAGACGATGACGGCTGCGTGGAGCGACGAGGCCCGCGCCGTGGAGGGCCGACCCGACGCCCAAGAGGAAGCGGTGGCGCTCTACACCATGCACGCGGCCAAGGGGCTGGAGTGGCCCATCGTCGTGCCCATCAATACCATGACCCGGGTAATGACGGCGGACAGCGCCGTGACGGACCGCGCCAGCGGGCGGTTCCATTGCCGCGTCTTCGGTTTCGAGCCTACCGGATACGAGGCAGCCCGGAACGACGAAAGGGCTCAACTCGATCGCGAGCGTGTTCGCCTCTGGTATGTCGCCACCACCCGGGCGCGGGAACTCCTGGTTCTGCCCCGGCTCGATGTCGATGCCGTGGCCTCGGCCTGGCTTTCCGTGGTCGATCTAGATTTGCCCGGGCTGCCCGCGCTCGATCTCGACCGTCTGCCGGTGGGAGTGGGTGCAGGCGAGCCCGTCACGGCGAACGAGCAGACCCGCGAGATATTTGCCGGCGAGGCGGCAGGGATCGCGGAGCGCACCCGCGGCATCGTCTGGGGGGCGCCGAGCCGAGACGCGG
>JAPOPO010000246.1 GCA_026712885.1 Rhodospirillales bacterium
CGACGTTGCGCTGCTCAGGCTGGAACAGATCGCGCCCTTCCCGAGCCGGAGCTTCATGGTGGAGGTCGCGCCCTATCGCGACGCCGAGGTGGTCTGGTGCCAGGAGGAGCCCGAGAACATGGGCGCCTGGACCTTCGTCGCACCCCGCATCGAGCAGGTGCTGACCGAGCTTGACGGCGCGGCGCGACGGCCCCGCTATGTCGGGCGCACACCTGCCGCCTCGCCCGCCACGGGCTTCCTCGTCGTCCACCAGCGCGAGCAGCGGGCGCTGATCGACGAGGCCCTCGACGGGAAGGCCGGGCCGTGACCATCGACATCACCGTCCCCGTCCTCGGCGAGTCGGTCACCGAGGCGACCGTCATGCGCTGGCACAAGGCGCCGGGCGAGGCGGTGGCGCTCGACGAGACCCTGGTGGAGCTGGAGACCGACAAGATCGCCGTCGAGGTCAAGGCCGAGAGTGCCGGCGCACTGGCGGAAATCGTCGCCGGCGAGGGCGCGGACGTCGAGGTCGGCGCGCTGCTGGGTCGCCTGGAGCCCGGAGCAGCCGCCTCCACCGCCGCGGCTGAACCGGTCGCGCGCGAATCATCCGATGCGCAAGAAGCACATGCCTCGCGCAGGACGGTTCCCACCCGCGCGGCCGCTCGTGTGCCGCCTCCGTCGCCTGCCGTGCGTCACCTGCTGGAGGAGCACGGCCTCGATCCGACGCAGATCGAGGGAACCGGCAAGGGCGGGCGCCTGCTGAAGAGCGACGTGCTCGGCGCCGTGGTGGCGCGCGCTTCGTCGGCAGCGGCGCCCGAGCCGGAGCCGCCCTCAGAACCTGCCCAACCCGAAACGTCACCGGCCGTCGCTTCTCCGCCGAAGCCCGCCCCCGCGACGGTTCCTGCGCCCGACTCTTCTGCCGCGCGCGAGACGGTTCCCGCTCCCGCAGCCGCTGAACAACGGCGCGAGGAACGCGTGCCCATGAGCCGCCTGCGCAGGCGCGCGGCCGAACGGCTCAAGCTCGCGCAGGACACGGCGGCGATGCTCACCACCTTCAACGAGGTGGACACGAGCGCCGTCCAGGCGCTGCGCGCGAAGCACGGGGAAGCGTTCGAGAAGCGGCACGGCGTCCGCCTCGGCTTCATGTCCTTCTTCGTGAAGGCATCCGTCGCCGCGCTCGTCGAATACCCGGCGGTCAACGCGCAGATCGACGGCGACGACATCGTCTACAAGCATTATCACGACATCGGCGTCGCGGTGAGCGCGCCCCAGGGCCTGGTGGTGCCGGTGCTGCGCGATGCCGCGCAGATGAGCTTCGCCGAGGTCGAGCAGGCGATCCGTACCCTCGGCATCAAGGCCCGCGACGGCAAGCTCGCGCTGGACGACCTCCTGGGCGGTACCTTCACCATCTCCAACGGCGGGGTCTTCGGCTCGCTCATGTCGACGCCGATCATCACCCCGCCGCAGTCCGCGATCCTCGGTATGCACAAGGTGGAGGAGCGCCCGGTCGCCGTCGCTGGCGCGGTGGTGACCCGCCCCATGATGTACCTTGCGCTGAGCTACGATCACCGCATCATCGACGGCCGCGAGGCGGTCAGCTTCCTGGTCCGCATCAAGGAATGCATCGAGGATCCCCAGCGCCTCCTGCTCGATCTTTAGCCCCACATGGCCAGCCGGAGCCGCCATGAGTGAACATGATTTCGACATCCTGGTGATCGGCGCGGGGCCCGGCGGCTACGTTGCCGCGATCCGCGCGGCCCAGCTCGGCCTGCGCACGGCCTGTGTCGAGCGCACGCCGGCCCTCGGCGGCACCTGCCTCAACGTCGGCTGCATCCCGTCCAAGGCGCTACTGCATACCTCCGAGGAATACGCCCACGCCAAGACCAAGCTCGCCCGCCACGGGGTCAAGGTCTCGGGCGTCGAGCTCGACCTCGACGCGATGATGGCGCACAAGGACAAGGTGGTGGGCGCCCTCACCAAGGGCGTCGCCGGCCTGCTCGAGAACAACGACGTGACCCACCTGCAGGGCCACGCCCGCCTCACCGGCCCCGGCACGGTCGAAATCGAAGGCCCGGAGCCCCGCACCGTCAGGGCGCGCGCGGTCGTGATCGCGACCGGCAGCGTCTCCGCCCCGCTTCCGGGCGTGGAGGTGGACGAGGAGCGCATCGTCACCTCCACCGGCGCGCTCTCGCTGCCGGAGGTGCCGGCGCGCATGGCCGTGATCGGCGCGGGCTACATCGGCCTCGAAATGGGCTCGGTCTGGAGCCGGCTCGGCGCCAAGGTCACGGTCATCGAGTTCCTCGACCGCGTGCTGCCGGGCATGGACGGCGAGGTCGCGACCCAGCTTCAGCGGCTGCTGCGCCGCCAGAAGATCGCCTTCAAGCTCGGCACCAAGGTCACCGGCGCCGAGCGCACCAACGAGGGTGTCAGGCTCAGCATGGAGCCGGTCGCGGGCGGCGAGAGCACGACGCTGGACGTGGACGTGGTGCTGGTGGCGGTCGGCCGCCGGCCCAACACCGAGGGCCTCGGCCTCGACGACGTCGGCATCGCGCTGGACGGCCAGGGCCGCGTCGAGGTCAACGAGCGCTTCGAGACCGGCGTGCCCGGCGTCTACGCCATCGGCGACGTGATTGCGGGCCCGATGCTGGCGCACAAGGCCGAGGATGAA
>JAPOPO010000031.1 GCA_026712885.1 Rhodospirillales bacterium
CATCAGCCGTTGCTCCTCGCTCGCTCGAGGGCGATGAGCGCGGCCCGCCTGGCCAGCACCCCCGCCACCTTGACCCGGTATTCGATGGTTCCGCGCTTGTCGTCGATGGGATTGCAGGCGGCGCTCGCGGCCGCTGCAAGGTTGGCCAGCGCGTCGTCGTCCACGGTCGTGCCGATCAGCGCCTTGGCGCCGTCCTCCACCAACAGCGGCGTGGGTGCAACCGCGCCCAGGCCGAGCCTCGCATGGGTACAAATACCCGCCTCGTCGAGCGTGAGCGCCACGCCGGCGCCGACCACGGCGATGTCCATCTCGGTGCGCGGAATGAAGCGCAGATAAGCGTCGCCCGAACGGGGCGGCGGCTTCGGCATGACCAAGGAGACCACGATCTCGCCGGGGCCGAGGCAGAGCTGGCCGGGCCCCGTGATCACGTCCTCAACCGGAACGGAGCGGGTGCCGCCGGGGCCTGTGATCTCGCACACGGCACCGGCGGCGATCAACGCCGGCACGCTGTCGGCGGCGGGCGAGCCGTTGCAGAGATTGCCGCCGAGCGAGGCGCGGCCCTGAATCTGGGTCGAGCCGATCAGCTCCAGCGCTTCCACCACCCCCGGCCACGCGGCCTTCACGGCCTCGTTCTTGCCGAGGGTCCAGCCGGAGACTGCCGCGCCGACGCGGATCTCTTCGCCGCTCACGCTCACGTCCATGAGCGCCGGAATCCGCTTCAGGTCGACGATGAGGTCCGGCCGAACGAAGTCGGTGCGCAACTGAACCAGGAGGTCGGTGCCGCCGGCGAGCGCTTTGGCCTCGCCGCCGGCGTCGGCGAGAAGCCGGACGGCGTCCTCGACCGTCTCGGGCGCCTCGAATTGTAGAGTGCTCATGTGCGAGGGGTTCCTCCTGTTGGCGCAGCACCGGGTTGGCGCCCTGTTTTACCCGAAAAGGCGCTGCGGTTCACAGGGGCAAAATGGCGGCCACGGCTGGCCCGCGCCCCTGTCTGCGCCTTGCGGTCTGCGGCCCCCGCCGTCTACCCTTGGCGGGAGGACGCATGACCGAGGACGGGCACCTGAAGGAGTGGGAGCCCAACCGTATGACCGATTCCACCGAAAAGACCGTCGCCGACTGGGAAGCATTGGCAGCCCGCGAGCTCAAGGGCAGAGACCCGGCAGAGCTCGCGTGGGAGACGCCCGAGGGCATCACGGTGAAGCCGCTCTATTCCGCGGCCGACCTGGAGGCGCTGGAGGACCAGCCAAGCCTGCCGGGCTTCGCGCCCTACACGCGGGGCGTGCGCGCCACCATGTTCGCAAACCGGCCGTGGACGATCCGCCAGTACGCGGGCTTCGCCACCGCCGAAGAGTCCAACGCTTTCTACAAGCGTAACCTCGCCGGCGGCCAGAAGGGCCTGTCCGTTGCCTTCGATCTCGCGACCCACAGGGGCTACGACAGCGACCACCCCAGGGTGCGCGGCGACGTCGGCAAGGCAGGCGTCGCCATCGACACGGTCGAGGACATGAAGCGCCTCTTCGACGGTATTCCGCTCGGCGAGGTCAGCGTCTCGATGACCATGAACGGGGCGGTGCTGCCGGTGCTGGCGGCCTACATCGTGGCGGCGGAGGAGCAGGGGGTCGGCGCGGAGAAGCTCGCGGGGACCATCCAGAACGACATCCTCAAGGAGTTCATGGTCCGCAACACCTACATTTATCCGCCCGAGCCCAGCATGCGGATCGTGGCCGACATCATCGCGTACACCGCCCAAAACATGCCGCGCTTCAACTCGATCTCGATCTCCGGCTACCACATGCAGGAGGCCGGGGCGACGCTGGTGCAGGAGCTGGGCTTCACGCTCGCCGACGGCCTGGACTACGTGAGGGCGGCGCTCTCGCGCGGTCTCGCCATCGACGATTTTGCGCCCCGGCTCTCGTTCTTCTTCTGCATCGGCATGAACTTCTTCATGGAGGTTGCGAAGCTGAGGGCGGCCCGGCTGCTCTGGGCCCGGTACATGCAAGGCTTCGGGGCGGAGGACCCGCGCTCGCTGATGCTCCGGACCCACTGCCAGACGTCGGGCGTCTCGCTCGCCGAGCAGGACCCCTACAACAACGTGGTCCGCACGGCCTACGAGGCGCTGGCGGCGGTGCTCGGCGGCACCCAGTCGCTCCACACCAATGCGCTCGACGAGGCGGTGGCGCTGCCGACCGATTTTTCTGCCCGGATCGCGCGCAACACCCAGCTCATCCTGCAGCACGAGACCGGCGTGCCCCGGGTGGTGGACCCGCTGGGCGGCTCCTACTACGTGGAGGCGCTCACCGCATCGCTCGCACGCGAGGCGCAGGCGCTGATCGACGAGGTCGAGGAGCTCGGCGGCATGACCAAGGCGGTGGCCGCCGGCATGCCCAAGCTCCGCATCGAGGAGGCCGCCGCGCGCCGCCAGGCGCGGCTGGATCGCGGCGAGGATGTGGTCGTCGGTGTCAACCGGTACCAGTCGGACCAGGACGACATGCCGGCGCTGCTCGATGTGGACAATTACGCGGTGCGCGAGGCGCAGATCGCGCACATCGCCGAGGTTCGCGCCGGGCGGGACGCGGCGGCCTGCCAGGCGACGCTCGAAGGGCTGACCGAAGGCGCGCGCGGCGACGGCAACCTGCTGGCGCTCTCCGTCGAGGCGGTTCGGGCGCGAGCCACGGTTGGCGAGATTTCGGACGCGATGGAGGCGGCCTTCACCCGCCACCGGGCGACGGTGCGCACGGTCTCCGGCGTCTATGGTGCGGCTTATGCGCAGGACGACGCCTTCCAGACCATCCGGCGCGAGACCGCGCTCTTCGCCGAGGCCGAGGGGCGCCGGCCGCGTATTCTCGTGGTCAAGCTCGGCCAGGACGGGCACGACCGCGGCGCCAAGGTGATCGCGACGGCCTTCGCCGACATCGGCTTCGACGTGGATATCGGCCCGCTCTTCCAGACGCCCGATGAGGCGGCGCGCGATGCGCTGGAGAACGACGTCCATGTGATCGGCGTCTCCAGCCAGGCGGCCGGGCACAAGACCCTCGTGCCGGAGTTGATCGAGGCGCTGCGCGAGGCCGGCGCGGGCCACGTGGTGGTGGTGTGCGGCGGGGGAATTCCGCCGCAGGACCACGAGTTCCTGCACCAAGCCGGGGTCGCCGCCGTCTATGGGCCCGGCACCAACATTCCGGCCGCCGCGCAGGACATCATGGCGCTGATCCGCCGCCCCGAGGCCGCCTAGTTTCTCACCACAGTCACGGCCGGCGCCCATCCGATACCTGCGAGGTGCGAGAGCCACCCGATGACAGCACCGATCTTCCATATGGCGGCCGGCGCGCCCACGCCCGTCGCGCCCTTTAGCCACGCGGTGGAAGCGGACGGCTGGGTGTTCGTCACCGGTCAAATGCCCAACGATCCCGACGACGAGGCCGCTCCCCTCCCTGCCGATATCGAGGGCCAGACCCGCAACGTCATGGCCAATCTGAAGATCGTGCTCGCCTCCCTCGGCCTGGGCCTCGAGCACGTCGTCGTCGCGCGGGTCTACCTCACGCACTTCAAGGAGGACTACGCGGCGATGAACGCGGTCTACGAGACCTATTTCGATCCCGGGCGGCGCCCGGCACGCACCTGCGTCGGCGTCACCGGGCTTGCCCTCGATGCCCGCGTCGAGATCGACCTGCTGGCGCGACGGCCGTGACCTGGCGCAAGCGCCGTATTTGATCCGCCCCCGCTTCGTGCTTATGTGACACGCGCACGTAACGCGCTCTGAGCCTCGCCGGCGGCGGGGCCAACAATCAGACCCACGGCCCCATGGTTGCTCTCGATCGCGAAGCCCGCGTGCGGGATGCGGGGGAACGCTCGCACCTGCACACCATTCGCACGCTGCTGCCCTATCTCTGGCCGCGCGGCTCGCTTGAGATGCGGGGCCGCGTGGGGCTCGCCATTCTGCTCCTCATCGGCGCCAAGGTGGCGAACGTCTATGTGCCGATCCTCTACAAGGATGTGGTCGACATCCTCTCGGGCGACACGGCGGCGGTCATCGTCGTGCCGGTGGCGATTCTGCTGGCCTACGGCGCGCTCCGCGTGCTCACGGTCGCCTTCGGCGAGCTCAGGGATGCGGTCTTCGCCAAGGTGGGCGAGCGCGCGATCCGTACCGTGGCGCTGCAAGTCTTCAACCACCTGCACCAGCTCTCGCTCCGCTTCCACATCGAGCGGCGCACCGGGGGGCTCAGCCGCGCCATCGAGCGCGGCATCAAGGGGATCGAGTTCCTGCTCACCTTCATGCTGTTCAACATCCTGCCGACCCTGGTGGAGGTCACCATGGTCTGCGGCATCCTCTGGGTTCTCTACGGCATCACATACGCGGCGGTGACCTTCGTCACCATCGGCTCCTTTATCGCCTTCACCCTCACGGTCACCGAATGGCGGCTGAAGTACCGCCGGCGCATGAACGAGAAGGACAGCGAGGCCAACACCAAGGCGATCGACAGCCTGCTCAACTACGAGACGGTCAAGTATTTCGGCAACGAGATGCACGAGGCGCAGCGCTTCGACGTCTCCCGCCGTCAGTACGAGCGGGCGGCGGTGCAGAGCAAGACCAGCCTCTCGCTGCTCAACATCGGCCAGGGACTGATCATCGCGATCGGGCTCACCGGCATCACCATCATGGCGGGATACGAGGTCGCCGCAGACACCATGACCATCGGCGACTTCGTGCTGGTCAACACCTACCTGCTGCAGCTCTACATCCCGCTGAATTTCCTCGGCTTCGTCTATCGCGAGATCAAGCAGTCGCTCACCGACATGGAGGCGATGTTCGGCATCCTCTCGGTGGAGCGCGAGATCGAGGACGCCCCGGACGCGCCGCCGCTCGACGTCACCGCCGGCGCCATCGAGTTCGAGGGTGTGCGCTTCCGCTACGAGGAGCGGCGCGGCATCCTGGACGGCATCACCTTCAAGGTGGCGCCCGGCACTACCACGGCCATCGTGGGCGCGAGCGGCGCCGGCAAGTCGACCATCTCGCGCATCCTCTTCCGGTTCTACGATATCGAGGCCGGCAGCGTCCGGATCGACGGCCAGGACGTGCGCGAGGTGAGCCAGGACAGCCTGCGTGCCGCCATCGGCATCGTTCCGCAGGACACGGTGCTCTTCAACGACACGATCTACTACAACATCGCCTACGGTCGGCCCGAAGCGAGCCGGGAAGAGGTGGAGGAGGCGGCGCGGCTCGCCCGCATCCACGACTTCGTCGCTGGCCTGCCCGACGGTTATGACAGCATGGTCGGCGAGCGCGGCCTCAAGCTCTCGGGCGGCGAGAAGCAGCGGGTGGCGATTGCGCGCACGATTCTCAAGAATCCCCGTATTCTGCTCTTCGACGAGGCCACCTCGGCGCTCGATTCGCAGACCGAGAAGGAGATTCAGGCGAGTCTGCGGGAGGTCAGCCGCGACCGTTCGACGCTCATGATCGCGCACCGCCTTTCCACCGTCATCGACGCCGACCAGATCCTCGTGCTGGACGAGGGGCGCATCGTCGAGCGCGGGCGCCATGCCGAGCTGCTGGTGCGCGACGGCCACTACGCCGAGATGTGGTGGCGCCAGCAGGAGACCGCCGAGCTCCGGGAGGAACTCGAACAGCGCCTCGCCGACGAGGAAGGCCGAGCCGCCGAGGAGGCGGCGGCTCTGCTCGACGAGGAGCCGACGCCGTGACCGCGGGCCCGCACGGTCCCGGCCGGGGGCCGCCGGTCGCCGACATCCTCGCGGGCGACCGCCGGGCGCTGGCCGCGGCAATCACGCTGATCGAATCGACGCGGGAAGAAGACCGCGAGCCGGCCGAGGACCTGCTTCAGGCGTTGCTGCCGCACGCGGGCAAGGCCGTGCGGCTCGGCATTTCCGGTGCCCCGGGGGTCGGCAAGTCGACCTTCATCGAGGCCTTCGGCACCCGCGCCATCGCGGCCGGCCGCAGGCTCGCGGTGCTCGCCATCGACCCCTCCAGCGAGCGCTCCGGCGGTTCCATCCTGGGGGACAAGACGCGGATGCCGGAGCTCGCCCGCAGCGAGAAGAGCTTCATCCGCGCCACGCCGGCGAGCGGCACGCTGGGCGGCGTCGCCCGGCGCACGCGCGATGCCATGATCGCCTGCGAGGCCGCGGGCTTCGACCTGGTGATGGTCGAGACCGTCGGCGTCGGCCAGTCCGAGGCCGCCGTCGCCGACATGACGGACCTCTACATGCTGCTGGTGCAGCCGGGAGCCGGCGACGAGCTGCAGGGCATCAAGCGGGGCGTGATGGAGCGCGCGGACATCGTCGTGGTCACCAAGGCCGACGGCGCGCTCGAAGGGCCAGCCGCCCACGCCAAGGCGGACTTCGAGGCGGCGCTTTCGCTCCACGCGGGCGAGGGGCCGTGGACGCCCTGCGTCATCGCCTGCTCGTCGCTGGATGGAACGGGCCTCGATGAGATCGCCGACGCGGTGGAACGGCACCGGACCGCGATGGCCAAAGCGGGTTCATTGGAGGCCAGGCGGGCTGCCCAGGCCGGCGCGTGGCTCTGGCGGGAGGTCGAGGACTCCCTCGTGGCGGCGCTCCACGCCGACGAACGGTTGGCGCCTGCGGTCGCAGCGTTAGAGGCAGAGGTAGCGGCACAGACGCTCCCCCCGAGCGCCGCCGCCCGCCGCATCGTCCGGCGCCTCTTGGAGCGCGACGCGTAGGGCGGCGCCGGAACCGGTCGTCGCGCCAAGCTGGACGCTGTGCTCCTTTAGGCTGCACGGTCGAAGACGGGAGACGGAGGACGGCGGGTTTTCAGGAATACGCGCAGTACGACGGGCTGGGACTGGCTGCGCTTGTGCGGCAAGGCGACGTCTCGCCGGCCGAACTCGTGGCCGCCGCTTTCGAAGCGATCGAGCGGCTCAACCCCGAGCTCAACGCGGTCATTCACACGATGGAGGCCCATGCGGAGGCGGTCCTGCGCGAAGGCCCGGCCGACGGGCCCTTCCGGGGCGTGCCCTTCCTCGCGAAGGATCTGATGACCTCCTACGCCGGCATCCCGACCGGTGGGGCCTGCCGGCTGACCGACGGCTTCACGCGCGACTACGACAGCGACCTCGTCACGCGCTTCAAGGCCTCCGGCATCGTGACCATCGGCAAGACCAACACGCCTGAACTCGGGATGAACGCCTCCGCAGAACCCGTCCTCACCGGCCCCACCCACAACCCGTGGAAGCGCGGGCTCACGGCCGGCGGCTCCAGCGGCGGCTCTGCCGCGGCCGTGGCGGCCGGCATCGTGCCGATGGCCCATGCCAACGACGGCGGCGGCTCGACACGGATCCCCGCCACCTGCTGCCACCTGATCGGCCTCAAGCAGACCCGCGGGCGCAACCCGGCCGGCCCCGATTACGGCGAAATCTGGGGTGGCCTGGTGAGCGAGCATATCGTCTCCCGCAGCGTCCGCGACACGGCGGCCATGCTCGATTGCACCGCCGGTCCCTCCGTCGGCGACCCTTACTTCGCGCCGCCGCCCGAGCGGCCGTTTCTCAAGGAGATTGGGCGCGACCCGGGGCGGTTGCGCATCGCGGTCACCGACGTCGCCGCAAGCGGCGATCCGGTCCACGAGGATTGCAAGCGGGCCGTTGCCGAGACGGCCAAGGTGCTGGCCTCGCTGGGCCACGACGTGGAGGAGGCGGCGCCCGACTACGACGCAGCCGGGTTTGCCGCTGCCTTCGTGACCATCATGGCGGCGCATTGCGCCACGTTCATGGAGGACATGGAGGCGCACATGGGGCGCCCGCTCAACAACGACACGCTGGAGCGCGTCAATCTCTGGGTGCTCGAGGAAGGGCGCAGGGGCTCGAGCCGCGACCTTTGCCGCGCGCTTTACGAGCTCAACCGGATCTGCCGGCAGATCGCGCCGTTCTTCGAGACCTACGACGTCCTGGTGACGCCGGGCACGGCCACACCGCCGCCGCCCTTGGGCCATCTGTTCGCGGACAATCCGGGCGATGAGGTGTGGGAGCGCATGCGCGCCTTCACGCCGTTCACGCACATCTACAACGGCACGGGCCAACCCGCGATAAGCGTGCCGGCGATGCTGAGCGAGGACCGCGTGCCACTCGGCGTTCAACTGGTCGCGCGCTACGCCGCCGACGGGCTGCTGATCAGCCTCGCCTCCCAGCTTGAAGAAGCACGGCCCTGGGCCCAGGAACGGCCGCCGATCTACGCATGACGACGCGGCCTTCGGCGCAGGCTGGATATTCGCCGGGGCAGCGACTATGTAGTGTGCTGCAGTGCAGCATTCGCTTGCCGGACACGGGAGAAGACAGAACATGATGGATGATCCGATCGTCATCGTTGGCATGGCGCGCACCCCCATGGGCGGATTTCAGGGGGCGTTGAAGGACGCGCGAGCGCCGGAATTGGGCTCTGCCGCGATCGAAGCGGCGCTGAGCCGTGCGGGCGTCGCCGCCGACGAGGTCGACGAGGTCATCATGGGCAACATCCTCTCGGCCGGCCAGGGGCAGGCCCCGGCGCGGCAGGCCTCCATCGGCGCTGGAATCCCTGAGCACGTGGGTTGCACCACCATCAACAAGATGTGCGGCTCCGGCATGAAGGCGACCATGTTCGCCCATGACCTGATCGCGGCGGGCTCCGGCGATATCGTCGTCGCCGGCGGCATGGAGAGCATGACCAACGCGCCCTACCTGCTGGACCGTGCGCGGGGCGGCTACCGCATGGGCCACGGCAAGGTGCAGGACCACATGTTCCTCGACGGGCTGGAGGATGCCTACGACAAGGGCAAGCTGATGGGCCACTTCGCCGAGGAGACGGCGCGCACCTATCAGTTCACCCGCGAGGAGCAGGACGAGTTCGCCATCACCTCGCTCACCCGCGCGAAGACGGCGATCGAGGACGGCTCCTTCGACGGCGAAGTGACGCCGGTCACCGTCAAGCATCGCAAGGGCGAGACTGTCGTCACCCGGGACGAGCAGCCGCTGACCGCCGATCTCGACAAGATCCCGACGCTGCGCCCAGCCTTCGCCAAGGACGGCTCGGTGACCGCCGCGAACTCCAGCTCGATCTCGGACGGCGGCGCCGCGCTGGTGCTCATGCGGCGATCAGAGGCCGAGCGGCGCGGGCTCACGCCGGTCGCGATCATCCACGGCCACGCGACGCACGCGCAGGCGCCCGCGTGGTTCACCACCGCGCCGGGGCCGGCGCTTGGCAAGCTGTTCGAAAAGGTGGGCTGGGACGCGGACGACGTGGACCTCTACGAGATCAACGAGGCCTTCGCGGTCGTCGCCATGGCGGCGATGCGCGACCTGGACCTCGACCACGACAAGGTGAACGTGCACGGCGGGGCCTGTGCGCTCGGCCATCCGGTGGGCGCCTCCGGCGCGCGCATCATCATTACCTTGCTGGCGGCGCTGGAGAAGTACGGCGTCGACAAGGGTGCTGCGGCGCTCTGCATCGGCGGCGGCGAGGCCACGGCGTTGGCCGTCGAGCGACTGCACTAGGGCCACCGCCATGGCTGGCGAGCGCGAGACCATTCCGGCCCGGCGCGGCCGGGCGGTCAGGCTCGGCGCGGGCGAGAAGCTCCGCCTCATCAATACCCACGGCACCCAGGTGGTGGACACCTGGGCCTTCAACGCCGACGACATGGCCGAATGCATGTCGATGGAGCACTCGCGCGTGGCCATCGGCGGCGTCTTCCCCCGGCCCGGCGATACCATGGTCACCAACAAGCGCCGGCCCATCCTCGCCCTGGTGGAGGATACCTCGCCCGGCATCCACGACACGCTGATCGCCGCCTGCGACCGCTGGCGCTACATCCTGCTGGGCGCGGGCGACGATCACGACAACTGCGAAGACAACCTCCATGCCGCGCTCGCGGAACTAGATCTCAAGGCGCCGAAGACGCCGTCCCCCTGGAACATGTGGATGAACATTCCCGTGGGCGAGGGCGGCTCGGTTTCCTTCGAGCCGGGGGTGGCGAGCCCCGGCGACCATGTGGTGCTGCGGGCAGAGATGGACCTTGTGCTCGCGTTCTCCTGCTGCCCGCAGGACATCCTTCCGATCAACGGCGTCGCCTGTAACCCGGTCGATGCCGCCTTCGAACGGCTCTGAGGGCCACGAACATGGCAGCGAACGGCATCTTCCTCACCGACGAGCAGCGGATGATCCGCGACATGGCGCGCGACTTCGCCGAGGGCGAGCTCGCCCCCCATGCCGGCCGGTGGGACCTGAACGGCGGCTACCCGGACGATATCCTCCCCCGCATGGGCCAGCTCGGGCTCATGGGCATGCTGGTGCCGCCGGAATGGGACGGCGCCGGTGCCGACCACGTGGCCTACGCGCTCGCCATGGAGGAGATATCGGCCGGCGATGTCGGCACGTCGACGGCGATGAGCGTCAACAACTCGCTGGTCTGCGCCGGCATTCTCAAGGGCGGCTCCGAGGAGCAGAAGGAGCGCTTCCTGCGCCCGCTCGCGCGCGGCGACATGCTCGGCTGCTTCTGCCTGACCGAGCCGCAGGCGGGCTCCGATGCCTCCAATCTGCGCACCCGCGCGGTGCCGGACGGCAACGGCTACCGGCTGAGCGGCACCAAGCAGTTCGTCTCCAGCGGCTCCAAGGCGGACGTCGCGATGGTCTTTGCCGTCACCGACCCGGACGCCGGCAAGAAGGGGATCAGCTGCTTCCTGGTGCCGACGGACACGGAGGGCTACACGGTCGCGAGCCACGAGACCAAGATGGGTCAGCGGGCGCACGACACCTGCCAGATCGTCTTCGAGGACGTGCGGCTCACCCCCGATCTCATGCTGGGCGAGCCAGGGCAGGGCTATGCCATCGCGCTCGGCAATCTCGAGGGCGGTCGTATCGGCGTCGCCGCCCAGGCGACCGGCGCCATGCGCGCGGCTTACGAGGCCGCGCTGGATTACGCCAAGGAGCGCACGAGCTTCGGCAAGCCGCTGATCGAGCATCAGGCGGTGGGCTTCCGCCTTGCCGACATGGCAACCGAGATCGAGGCGTCGCGGCTGCTCACGCTGCAGGCCGCGCGGCTGCGCGATGCCGGCGAGCCCTGTCTCAAGGAAGCCTCGATGGCCAAGCTCTTTGCCTCGGAGACCGCCGAGCGGGTCTGCTCCAAGGCGATCCAGACGCTCGGCGGCTACGGCTACCTGAGCGACTTCCCGGTGGAACGCATCTACCGGGACCAGCGCGTCTGCACTATCTACGAAGGCACGAGCGACGTTCAGCGGCTGGTGATCAGCCGGGCGCTCGCGCGGGAGTAAGGCGATGAGCGACAGTCTCGACTTCTACTTCGATTTTTCCTCGCCTTACGGCTATCTCGCGTCCGAGCGTATCGACGGGATCGCGACGAAGCACGGGCGCTCCGTCACCTGGCGGCCTATGCTGCTGGGCGCCGTGTTCCAGAAGATCGGCGGGAGCCCCCTGGTCAACCAGCCCATGAAGGGGCCGTACACGCAGCACGACATGCTGCGCTCGGCGCGCCTGCACGGCATCGTCTTCAACGTCCCCGACAACTTCCCGGTCAACAGCATCGCCGCGTGCCGCGCCTACTACTGGCTGGTGGAGAGCGACGCCGCCACGGCCCGCGATTTCGCCCAGGCGCTCTATCGCGGCTACTTCGTCGAGAACCGCGACCTGAGTCAGCCGGAGACGGTGATCGCGGCGGCGAAGGCGTTGGGCGTGGACGGCGATGCGCTGGTGGCGGCAGTGCAGGATCAGGCTATCAAGGACCGCCTGCGCGCGGAGAATGACGCCGCAATCGAGCGCGGCGTCTTCGGCTCGCCCACCGTCTTCGTCGGCGACGAGATGTTCTGGGGCCACGACCGGCTGGAGATGATCGACCGCTGGCTCGAAACCGGCGGCTGGTGACGGGCGGGTAGCGCGCTCGCGCCTGGTTCAGCCGACCGCGTCGGCTCCCAGCTTCACCTCATCGTCGTAGACCTCTTCCGGCAGCGGCAGGCCGTCGAGCTCGGCTTCGCCAATGGGGCCGTCCGGCTCAATCCCGCGCTGTTCCAGCAGAGCCATCAGCTGGCGGGCGTGCTGGGCCGCGTGCCAGGCCGTCCGCTCCAGCACGCTCTCGGTCGGGTGGATGCCGTAATAGGTGTCGAGGGTGCCGAGGCGCGCCGCATCGGCGCTGCGCCACCAGGATGCAAGCGCATCGCGCACAGTCTGACCGTACGCCGCGACCTGGGCCGCGCTCCGCATCTCGGGCCCGGGCGTGCGCTCGAAATAGTCGAAGGTGAGCCGTGCGCCCTGGGCCGCGTCGACAAACGCCGCCGGGATCACGAAGATGTGGTAGCCGAGGTCGAGGATGCTGCGCTCGCGGCCCGGCAATCCCTCTTCGAGGACGGCGGTCGGGAACTGGCCGAGATAGCGCTGAGTCGCGGCGAGGATCAGGTCGATCCTCTGCACCAGCTCCGCCGGGGGCAGCTGCTCCCGGTCGAACTCGACGCCGATGAAGCGCGCGAGGTCGCCCAGGTCCTGGGCAAAGACGAAGCGCCTCCCCTGCACGACAACCGGCACCGACTGGGCACCGAGGCTGGCGAGTTCCTCCATCGCGTCGGGCCTTGCACGGACGTTGATCGATTCGTAGGCAATCCCGCGCGTGGCCAGGAATTCCTTGGCCCGGAGACAACTGGAGCACCCCGGCTGCCAGTACACCTTGAAGTCGTCTGCCATGTTCGATCTCCCGGGCGGGCGGCGCGTGCCTACTCCGCCGTGTAGCCGCCGTCGATCACCAGCTCCGTCCCGGTGACGAACTTGGATTCGTCCGAAGCCAGATAGACCACGCCGTTGGCGATGTCGTTGGGCTCGCCAACATGGCCTATCGGGTGCAGCTTGCCGAACTCCTCCGGCCCCGCGGCCGCGTCGCCGAACATGCGGGTCGCGGTCTCGTCCATCATCGGCGTGTGGATAAAGGCAGGGTGGATCGAGTTGACACGGATTCCGCTGCCGTCGCGCGCGCATTCCAGCGCCACGCACTTGGTGAAGTAGCGGACCGCACCCTTGGATGCCGTGTAGGCGGCGAGGTGCGACGTGCCGACCATGCCGAGCACCGACGACATGTTGATGATGGAGCCGCCGCCTGACTCCCGCATCGCGGGAATCGCGCTCCGGGTGCCGAGAAAGACGCCATCGGCGTTGACCGCCATGATGTGACGCCAGGTCTCCAGCGAGACTTCGGCGATGGGTTCGGCGCGGGTGGTGCCGGCGTTGTTGAAGAGAATGTCGAGCCGGCCGTGTTCCGACACCACGCTCTCGACGGTCGCCTGCCAGAGGGCCTCGTCGGTCACGTCGAGGGTCTGGAACCGGGCCGTGCCGCCCGCCGCGGTGATGGTTTCGACTACCGCCTGGCCGCGACCCTCGTCACGCCCGGTCACCAGCACCACCGCGCCTTCCTCGGCCATGCGCACCGCCGACGCGGCGCCGAGCCCGCTGGTCGCCCCGGTCACGATCGCCACCTTGCCCGCCAGTCTCGCCATCACCCGCCTCATACCCCGCAAAGGCATCGCATATGCTGCGCCGCGCATATCGACGCAAATCGAATTGAGAGTAACATTGCGGACTATACCCGCGCAGGCGCTGCCTGCGTTCCAAAAGGTCGCGCACCCATGGCGGACGGGAACGGCGCTCTCGGCGGCAACGCTTACCGGGCGGACCGGAATCTCCAGGCCCTCCTGCGCCGCAGCGCGCCCTGGCTCACCGACGACGACGCCGAGCGGCTGAGCAGCTTCGGCGGCTGGGTGGCGACCGCCGTCGACGAACAGGCGGACTACACCAATCGCTTCGCGCCGCCGGTCCTCGAAACCCTGGACGAGGATGGCCGCCCCCACTCGGTTGTCCGCCATAATCCGCTCTACGCGGCGGCTCACAGCGAGGTCTACGAGCGGGGCATCGTCGGGCTGAACTACGGCGCGGCGCGTCGCCCGTACACACTGACCTTCGCGATGGGCTATCTGCTCGCGCAATCCGACATCTCGATTCACTGCCCGGTGACGCTGACCGGCGCGGTCGCCCATGTGCTCGATCGGTTCGCGCCGGAGTCGGTGCGGAATGCCTACCTGCCCCGACTTGTGCGCACGGACGGCAAGGCGGCGACGGGCGGCACGTGGGTCACGGAGAAGCAAGGCGGCAGCGATGTCGGCGCCACCGAGACCACGGCGCGACGCACCAACGACGGCATCCGGCTCAGCGGGCTCAAGTGGTTCGCCAGCAATGTCGATGGCGGGCTCGCGCTCACCCTCGCCCGGCCGGAGGGCGCGGCGAGCGGCGGCGCCGCGCTCGGCCTCTATCTGGTGCCGGCGCGTGATCCCGACGGCACGCCCAACCGGTACCGGATCAGGCGGCTCAAGGACAAGCTCGGCACGCGCGGTCTCGCAACCGGGGAGATCGAGCTGGAGGGCGCCTATGCGGTGGAGGTGGCGCAGCCGCCGGACGGGCTGAAGACGATGATGGCGGCGCTCGGCTACAGCCGCATCCACAACGCGATGGCCTCGGCCGGCATCCAGAGGCGCGCCTTCGCCGAGGCGCTCGCCCACGCCGAAACCCGCGAAGCTTTCGGCCACCGCCTCGCCGCCTACCCGATGGTGCAGGACCAACTGGTCGAGATGCAGGTGCGTGTGGAAGCGAGCGTGGCGCTGGCCTTCGCGGCAGCACGGGCGTTCGACGAGGCGCAGAGGACGCGCGCCGAGCAGCCCTGGATGCGTCTCGTCACAGCCCTCGCCAAGTACCTCACGGCGGCGTGGGCGATCACCGCAACCAGCCGCGCCATCGAGGTCCTGGGCGGCAACGGCTACACCGAGGAATACCCGACGGCCAGGCTCTACCGCGATGCCCAGGTGCTCACCGTGTGGGAGGGGCCGCCCAACATCCAGGCGCTTGAGGTGCTGCGCCTCGCGGGCGCGGACTCAGCCGGGCTCGCCGCCTTCCACGCGCGGCTCGACGCCATTCTCAACCTGCCCTTCGCCGCCAACCACTCGGCCTTCGTACGGGCTCGCGCGCTGATTTATCAGGCCCGGCGTGAGGTCGCCGCACTGACGGCCTTGATCCGCGAAGACGAAGCCGAGGGGCGGCGTCAAGCCCACAGGCTGATGGACCGCATGGCCAAGGGTCTGGCCGCTGCTCTTCTGGTGGAGGAGGCGGCCACCGACTGGAGTGCGGGCGATGCGCGCAAGGCCGTGGTCGCACGCCTCTTCGCTGCGCAGGAGCTCGCAGCCCCGGAACCGCCGAAGCCAGGCGAGAGCGAGGGCCAGCGGTTCTTTCGCCCCCTCGCCCGATACGAGAGGATCGAGACGCCCCGCCCGGATTGACTGCGTCGCTTGGCCGGCGGCGGAAAACGGCTATCCGGCGGGCGCCGGCGCGTGCTATGTGCTGAGCCTGCGGGCGCGCCGCGCGCGTCACGGGAGCGAGGGCGATGGAGATCAACGGCAAGGAAATCGCGGTCGAGCAGCACGGCGACGGCGACGCGGTGATCATGGTCCACGGCCTCGGCGGCACCGGCAACAGCTGGTATCCGCAAGTCGGCCCGCTCGCCCGGTTCTTCCGCGTGGTCCGGCTCGACCTCGAAGGCTCGGGCCGCTCGCCCGCTACGGGCGACCTCTCCATCGCCTCGTTCGCCGCCGACGTAATCGCGGTGATGGATGAGCTGGACATTTCGACCGCGCATCTCTGCGGCCACTCCATGGGCACGATCGTCTGCCAGCACATCGCCGCCGAGCGGCCTGAGCGGGTGAAGAGTCTCGCGCTCCTGGGTCCGCTGGCCGAGCCGCCGGAGCCGGCCCGCCAGGCGATCCGGGATCGCGCGGGCGTGGCGCGCAAGAACGGCATGGTGCCGATTGCTGACACATTGGTGGAGGTCGCGATCTCGGCCGAGACCAGAGCGCATCATCCGGCGTCGGCCGCGTTCGTCCGCGAGATCCTCATGCGCCAGGATGCGGAGGGCTACGCGCGCACCTGCGAGGCGCTTGCCGCCGCCACGAGCGCAGACCTCGGTAGCATCCGCTGTCCGACCATACTGATCACCGGTGATGAGGACGGTGTCTCGCCGCCGCCCGCGGTGAAGGCCCTGAGCGGCCGGATCAAAGGCTCCCGCGTTGCCGTGCTCCCCGGCTGCGGCCATTGGACTCCCATCGAGAAGCCGCCGCAGGTCAACGGCCTGCTTCTCAACTTCTATTACAGCTTCAATTAGGTCGGGCCATGGCGACACGAAAGCCGACGAAGCGACCTACCACGGGCTCGGGCAGGGCGCGGGCCGCCTCCGCCAAGCGCGGCGCACGCAGCTCACGGGCCACGAAGTCGTCCGGGACTCCGCCGGCGACCTTCTACGTTTGCCGCTCCTGCGTCTGGTCCGAATCTGCGCGGGAGCGCGACGGCAAGCGTCAGGGCACGTTCTTGCTGGAGGCTGTACGCGATCTGATCGAAGCCGAGCCCTTGCCGGAGGCGCTTAACCTGCGCGCGGTCTATTGCCTGAACGGCTGCAAGAGCCCGTGCAATGTGGGCTTCCGCTCGGCCGGCAAGCACCACGTGCGTTTCAGCCATTTGACGCCGGAGGATGCAGCGGATGTCGTCGCCTACGCGCGCGCTTATCAAGCCAACGATACCGGCGAGGTCTCCGATGACGAAACGCCGGCGGCGATGCGCGGCAAGATGACGGTGCACACCCCGCCGATCGGCTAGAAAAACGCGTCAGCTCCGCCCGGTAGCCGCTTCGCCGGCCTCGATCTTCTGCTCCTGCTCCTCCAACGGGGCACCGGCATAGCGCCGGTTGGCTTCGCCAAGAGCCGCACGCAGCGCCTGCACCAGGCTCGCCCGCTCCTCCGGCGCGAGGAACGGGCCGATGATGAGCGAGCGGCCGTGGGAGGTGAGCGTGATCTGGCTGTGGTGCTCGACCGGCTCGTCGAGGGCTACGCGGAGCCAATAGGGGTTGAAGCGCCATTCGCTCGTGCGGCCGTTGGGCGCGATGCGCCGGACCACGACCTCGTCGGTCGTCACACGAATGGTCTCCCGCAGGCGGCCAGACCTGTAGCTCAGCCGGAAGGCGAGATAGAGCAGCGCGATGTCGAGGCCGAAGAAGCCGAACACCGGCCACGCGCCCTGCAACAGAAAATAGGTGCCGAGCCCGACGCTGACCACGATGACACCGGCCATGACCGCGAAGAATCCGACTCGCCCCAGCGAACGATTGGGGGAGAGCTCCGCATCGAAGATGACCGGTGCGTCGGGTCGGTCGCCGCCGGCGGATTCGGCTGTCGAGTGCGGGGAGGATGGGTCCATGAGGGCAGCGTAGCGGCTTCGGAGCGCGCCGGTAAAGCAGGACCGGCGAAATTCCCATTTTGGAG
Organism: Rhodospirillales bacterium; assembly: GCA_026712885.1. Taxonomy (GTDB): domain Bacteria; phylum Pseudomonadota; class Alphaproteobacteria; order UBA828; family UBA828; genus WTGU01. The sequence goes on from JAPOPO010000031.1 coordinate 17,334, forward strand.
GCAATTTATGGACCCCGATGGCTCCATTCTGGGGTGAGGCAGCTTGACACAATTGGCCGAATCGCCGTCAACTCCACAGTGACCTACTGGAGCCAGGAGGACGCCATGTTCAAGAGATCGTGGGCGCTGCGGATTGCGATTGTCGCTCTTCCGTTGGCCGTCGCTGCGGGGTGCACGACCGCCGCGGATGAGGAACGCGCAGCGGCCATAGCCGGTGCGGAGGCGATGGCAGCGGAAGCCATGCAAACCGCCAACCAGGCCTTAGTCGCTGTTGACGAGCTGAGAGCGGCCGTGGACGAGGCCAACCGTAACTCGGCGGCAGCGGCAGCGGCGGCGGAAGCGGCGGCCGAGGCGGCGCAGGCGGCAGCGGACAAGGCGGACCGCATTTTCCAGAAAGGGATGCGCAAGTAGAGCCGGCGGGCGGCTGACCCTTGCCGCCCAACCTTGGCTAGCTGGGAGTCGCAGACCGGTCCACGGTGATTTGGACAGGGACGCCGGACCGTTCTTCAAGAGCCCTGCGAATGATGTGCCAGTCCAGACGATCCTGGGCGGCGCCAGCTTGAGTCTTGATTCGAAATAGAGCGTCGGCGCGGGAGCGCGCGTCTACATTTTCGATTCGCCCCGTGCTCTCCAGCTCGTCCGCCTGTTCGGCCTCGGGGTGTGCGTCCACGTAGAGCTCACCGTCGTACCAGCCGATCTTGATCGCCTGACTGATGACCTGAACTGGCGTGCCGATCGGCACGAGCTCGAACAGCCGCGCGATATCTTCGGGATAGAGGCGGATGCAGCCGTGGCTGACCCGCCGCCCGACTCCCCACGGCATGTTCGTGCCGTGAATGAGATAGCTTGGCCAATCGAAGTAAAGCGCGTGGCTGCCCAGCGGATTATAGGGCCCCGGCGGTACCGCTTTGGGTAGATGCGGTTTCTCTTCCCGGATCGATTCGGGCGGGAACCAGGTCGGCCTTTCCTTCTTGCGCACGATCTCGGTGCTGCCGAGGGGCGTCGACCATCCTTCCCTGCCCACTCCCAACGGAAAGGTCACGGTCTCCGTGCCGGGCGGGCCAAAATAGTAGAGGCGGTGCTCTCCGAGGTTGACCACCAGGCCTTCCCTGACGGCGTCGGGGAGGACGTGGGCGGTTGGCAGGACGATCGGTGTGCTCTCGCCGGGAACCCAGGGGTCGATGCCGCGATTCGCCGCGATCATCTCGACGTAGCCGAGGCCGTTGGCACGCGCGATATCGAGCAGCGTGTCCTCGTAGTCGGTGACGATATGACCAAGCACGCCGATCATGTCGCCCGACCGGCGCTCGCTCTCGGCCTCCTGCGTTGCAGCCCCGACGGCCGAAGCCAGGGGCAGCGCAGCCACCATGGCGGCTCCGATGGTGAAGTCCCTTCGCGTAAGCCGCATCTTGCGCCCTTCTACGTCGGTCCGCTTTCGACCGGGGCGTCCGCGCGGCTGCCCCAATCGGTCCAGGAGCCGTCGTAGACGGCGACCTGCTCGGTGCCAATTGCGGCGAGCGCGAGTGCCAGCGTACACGCCGTGATGCCGGACCCGCACGTGGCGATAACCGGCCGGGCGGGATCGACTCCGGCGTCGGCGAAGGCGCGTCGAATTGCCGCCGCGTCGCCCAGAGCGCCGTCGTTATCGTCCAAGACGGCGCCGAAGGGGACGTTGCGGCTGCCCGGAATGTGACCGCGCGGGAGATCGGGCCTCGGCCCCGGATCCTCGCCCGTGAAGCGCGCGGCGGCCCGTGCATCCACGATTTGCGCGCTCTTGTCGGAAAGGGTGGCGCGGACCTGCTCGAAGGATCGCACCAAAGTGCCGTCGCGGCTCGTCGCCTTGAAGGTCGCCGGCTCGATCGCCGGCTCGCCGCTCTCCACCGGGCGGCCTTCCGCCCGCCAGCGCGGCAGGCCGCCGGCGAGGATCGAGACGCGACCGTGCCCGAAAACGCGGAACATCCACCACACACGCGCCGCGCTGTAGAGGCCCACGGTGTCGTAGACCACGACATGCGAATCATTGCTGACCCCGAGCCCCGAGACTCCGTCGGCGAAGAGCTCTGGCGAGGGCAGCATGTGGGGCAGCGACGAGTCGGGATCGCAGATGCTGTCGATATCGAAGAAGGCCGCGCCCGGAATGTGCGCCTCCAGGAACTCGGCAGCCGGATCGCGCGCCATGGTCGGCAGATGCCAGGAGCCGTCGAGCACGCGCACTGCGTTGCCTGCGCCACTCTCCGCGGCGAGCCAAGCCGGGGTCACGACCAGAGGCGTCCCGGTCTCGCTCACGACGGATCTCCGAACGCGAGCGTGACGCGCCGGTTGTGCCTGCCCTTGTTCTCGATCTTGCGGACGATGACCGGCCCGATCTCGCCTGTGCGCGCGACGTGGGTGCCGCCGCAAGGCTGCAGGTCGATCCCCTCGACGTCGATCACCCTGACCCGGCCTTGGCCGCTGGGGGGCTTCACCCGCATGGTCTTCACCAGCTCCGGCTGCGCCGCGAGCGCTTCGTCGCTGATCCAGCGCGCGGCAACCGGGAAGTCCCGCGCGATGAGCGCGTTGAGCTCGTCCTGGACCGCGGCCTTCTCCAACTTGGTGTCGACGTCGAAGTCGAGGCGGCCCTTCTCTGCCGAAAGCTGCCCGCCGGTCACCGGCGCGTCGATCACGGCGCTCAGCAGATGCAGACACGTGTGCATGCGCATGTGGCGGTAGCGGCGCTCCCAGTCCAGCTCGGCAACCACGCGGCTGCCCGGCACCGGTGCAGGGCAGTCGGGGTCGATCAAGTGCAGGACGTCGTCGGCAGCCTCACCCTTTCGCGTGTTCATCACGGCGATCACTGTGCCGTCGTCCGTGCGCAGGATCCCGGTATCGCCGGGCTGGCCGCCGCCCTCGGGGTAGAAGACCGTGCGATCGAGCCGCACCGCTTCGCCGTCTGCCGCGCTGACTGCTGCCTCGCAGGTGCGGGTGTAGGGCTCGGCGCGAAACAGCAGCTCAGTCGGCAGCATCGGGTGCGTCGTCGAGCCAGGGCGGCACCGGCAGGTCTCGCTCGCGCAGGAACGCGGCGTTGAAGAGCTTGCTGAAATAGCGGGTGCCATAGTCGCAGAGCACGGTGACGATGGTGTGGCCGGGCCCCATCTCCCTGGCCAGCCGGATCGCGCCGGCCACGTTGATCCCGGTGGAACCGCCCATGATGTGGCCTTCATTCTGCGCCAGATCGAATATCACGGGCAGCGCCTCGGCGTCCGGAATCTGGAACGGCACGTCGATCGGCGCGTCCTCCAGATTGGCTGTGATCCTGCCCTGGCCGATCCCTTCGGTGATCGAGCTGCCCTCCGCCTTGAGCTCACCGTGGGCATAGTGGTTGTAGAGTGCCGCGCCCATCGGGTCGGCGAGGCCGATCGTCACCGACGGATTGCGCTCCTTCAGCGCCATGCCGACCCCGGCCAACGTGCCGCCGGTGCCGACGGCGCAGATGAAGCCGTCGACCTTGCCCCCGGTCTGCTCCCAGATCTCGGGCCCCGTCGTCTCGATATGGGCCTGCCGGTTGGCCACATTGTCGAACTGGTTGGCCCAGATCGCGCCGTTCGGCTCCTTCTCGGCAATCTCGTCGGCGAGCCGGCCAGAATACTTCACGTAGTTGTTGGGATCGCGATAGGGGACCGCCGGCACCTGGATCAGCTCCGCGCCGCAGAGCCGCAGCATGTCCTTCTTTTCCTCGCTCTGGGTCTCCGGAATCACGATGACCGAGCGGTAGCCGAGAGCATTGCCCACCAGCGCAAGCCCAATTCCGGTGTTGCCGGCGGTGCCTTCGACAATGGTCCCGCCGGGCCTGAGCACGCCCCGCCGCTCGGCATCGCGCACGATGAAGAGCGCGGCGCGGTCCTTGACCGAGCCGCCGGGGTTCAGGAACTCGCACTTGCCGAGGATCTCGCAGCCGGTGGCCTCCGACGGGCCGTGCAGGCGGATCAGCGGCGTGTTGCCGATCAGTTCGACAAAACCAGGTTCGCCTGTCATGGCACCCCACGCCCCGAAGAAAGCCGTGCACACTAGCCCGCGACTCCGGCGCTGATCAAGCGGCCTGCCGGGCAGCCTTGTTTGCCGCGGGGTGCGCGGCTACAGTCTCAATTGAACTGGCCCCTGAGACTGTCGAGGCAGCCCACCATGAGCGAACCCGTCGTCGCCCAGGCGGAACCCTACGAAACCGAGCTCGTTGCCGGGAAGAAGTACTTCTGGTGCGCCTGCGGCCTGAGCGCCACCCAGCCCTTCTGCGACGGCTCGCACAAGGTCACTGACATCCGCCCGATCGTCTTCACGGCCGAGGAGAGCGAGACCGCGTGGCTCTGCGGCTGCAAGCAGACCGGGAGCAAACCGCACTGCGACGGCACCCACAACACGCTCTGAACGCGCGCGCGCCCAGCGGAGATCCGGCGGTTAGCGAATCTCGAATTTCGCGCCGAGCTCCCGCGCGCGCTGGGGGCGCTCATCGTCTTGGGCACGCTAATTGCGCTTACCGGCTGCAACCCGTTCGCTGCCGATCCGCCGCCCTGCCCCACTGTCAGCATCCTAAAGCAGGCGCGCCTTCTCACCCTTTATGGAGAGGGACCGGAGCGCGAGGCGTCCAATGTGGCCTTCGCGCTGGCGCTCCGCAATGTGGCGACGGACTGCGACTATGACATCGGTGATGAGGGTGGCGGCGTCGAAGTGACGTTCGCGCTGCCGATCCGCGCGACGCGCGGGCCCGCCGCCGGGAGCGACCGGCTGAGCGTGCCCTTCTTCGTTGCGATCACGGACCCGAGCCGGCAGATCGTCGCCAAGGAAGTCTTCACGGCGGAAATCGCCTTCGAGGGCGACAGCGCGAGCGCGCAGACGGTGGAGGAAATCGAGCAGTGGATCCCCCTCGGGCCGGGGGAATTCGGTGTGGGCTACGAGACGCTGGTCGGCTTCCAGCTCACCCCTGCCCAGCTCGAGGAGTTCCTGCGACCCACGGACGAATGACGCGAGCGCCTGAGCGTAGGGTCTGACTGCCGGGAGAGTTCCGGGTCATAGCGGCACACCGAACGAACGCGACCGCCTTGTCACGCTGGCGTGCGCTTCCTACCATGCTTGCAACCCCCGGCGGAGAGGAGCCAGCGCCATGACCAAGGCCCAGACTGCTGCGGCAGCAAGCCCGGCCACGCCAGAGTCGCCCTTCACCCTTGTCAGGAAGGACGACCCTACCTTCGTGCCGGGGCGGCGCGATTTCATGACCTACCGCGACCTCGGCATCACCGCGGCGAGCGGGGGGCGCATCCGCGCCCAGATCACCTCGGCCAAACAGGGGCTCACGCGGCCGACCGGCTGGCACACGCATATCTGCGAGGGGCAGATCGTCTACATGCTGGGCGGTTGGATCGACCTCGCCTTCGAGCACGAGACCATCCGCATCGAGGAAGGGGATTCGCTCTATATCCCGGGCGGCACGCCGCACAACGAGGTCGCAACCTCGGACACGTTCGACCTGATCGAAATCTCCGTACCCGCCGACATGGGCACCGAGCCCTGCGATCCGCCGCCGGGATGGAGTGGGGACGCTTAGAAACTTGGCTCCGGCTGCCTACACGGCGAGCGTGAACCCCTCATAGCCGTTGGCGGCCACTTCCTCGCATTTCTCGATGTAGGCGGGGAAGCCGCCGGTGTAGGGCGTCACCCGGCGCGGCTTGCCGGGGATGTTGGCGCCGACATACCAGGAGTTGCAGCCGGGAAAGACGGTCCCGGCCGCGACCTCGTCATGATGGGAGATCCAGGCGTCCTCGGCCGCCCGTGTCGCCTTGATGCGCGGCCGCCCCCGCGCCAGCGCGTGGGCGATGCAATCCGCGATCCACTCCACATGCTGCTCGATGGCGGGGATCATGTTGGTCAACACCGAGGGGCTGGACGGCCCCGTTATTGTGAACAGGTTGGGGAAGCCCTCGACTGCGAGGCCGAGATAGCTACGCGGGCCATCGGTCCACTTCGCCTTCAGGGTCTGCCCCTCCCGCCCGCGGATATCGACCCGCAGGAGCGGCCCGGTCATCGCGTCGAAGCCGATGGCGAAGACGATCGTGTCGAGCTCAAAATCGCTGCCGCCGGTGCGCACGCCAGTGCGCGTAATCTCCTCGATCGGCGCGTTGCTGATATCGACCAGCGTGACGTTGGGCCGGTTGAAGGTCGCGTAGTAGTCGGTATCGAGGCAGATCCGCTTGCAGCCGATGAAGGAGTGCGGTGAGAGCAGCGCCGCCACACGCGGGTCGTGAACCTGTGCGCGGATCTTGCTGCGGATGAAGTCGGTCGCGACATCGTTCGCCGCCGGATTGACCAGCACGTCATTGAAGACGCCGTACATGGAGAGGCCGCCCTTCTGCCACCGGGCTTCCAGCTCGCGCCGGCGCTCCTCTTCGCTCAATTCTTCGGCGGTCGCCGGGTTCAGGACCCACCAGCAGCCGGCCGGGTTCTCCTTCCCCCGACGCCTCCATTCGCCGTACTGCTCCCTGATGGCCGCATATTTCGCCGCATCCAGCGGCGCGTTGCGGGCGGGGATGGAGTAGTTCGCCTGGCGCTGGAAGACGGTGAGATGGCGCGCCTCCGCCGCGATCACCGGGATCGACTGGATGGCGGATGAGCCGGTGCCGATGATGCCGACCCGCTTGCCGGCGAAGGAGACCTTCTCATGCGGCCAGGCACCGGTGTGGTACCACTCGCCCTCGAAGCGGTCGAGGCCGTCGAACGACGGCCGGTTGACGGCCGAGAGACACCCGGTCGCCATGATGAAATAAGTCGCGGAAATCCGCACGCCGTTGTCGGTCGCGACCCGCCAATGTCCCGCCGCCTCGTCGAAAGCCGCTTCGGTGACGGTCGATTCGAACCTGATGTCGCGGCGGAGGTCTAACCGGTCCGCGACATGCTCCGCATAGCGCAGGATCTCGGGCTGCGTGGCGAAGCGCTCTGTCCAACGCCACTCCTGCTGCAGTTCGTCGGAGAACTCGTAGGAGTATTCGACGCTGTCGGTGTCGCAGCGGGCGCCGGGGTAGCGGTTCCAGTACCAGGTGCCGCCGACCCCGCTGCCCCTCTCGAAGACGCGCACCGAGAGCCCCATCCCGCGCAGCCGGTGCAGCATGTAGAGGCCGGCGAAGCCCGCGCCGACGACGACCGCATCCACGTCCGGCGGCGCCGCGACGCCGCCGCCGTTCTGGGTCTTGCTCCCTGTCGCAGAGGTGCTCATGGCCTGTGGCCGTCTATCTGCGTTTAGAGAGTTTAGCGCGGAACGGCGGTGCTTCGCACCCGGTCATCATGGGAGACGGTCGAAGGCGAGCGCGGGTCACCCGGCGCTGAGCGAGAATCCCTCGTACTCGTTGGCGACGATCGCATCGCACTTCTCGACATAGGCCGAGAACCCGCCCGTGTAGGGCAGCACGCGGCGCGGCTTGCCCTCGACATTGGCGCCGACGTACCAGGAGTTGCAGGCGGGGAAGAGCGTGTTTACCGCCGCTTCCTCCTGATGGGCAATCCACGCGTCCTCCGCCGCGCGCATC
>JAPOPO010000273.1 GCA_026712885.1 Rhodospirillales bacterium
ATAAACGGCGAGACGCTGGAGAAGCGGATCGCGCACATCATGCAGGCGGCCTTCGCCGGGCGCCGACTCGTGGTCTTCTCCGGCGGCGCCGCGAAGGGGCTGGAGGGCCTCTTCGGCGAGGTGCGCGCGATCCATGCGGGCGGCGGCAGCGGCTCGATCATCGGCCGCAACAGCTTCCAGCGCCCGCGCTCCGATGCGCTCGCCATGCTGAACACGGTCATCGGCATCTACCGGGGCAAGGGATAAACCCGACGTCCCATCTCCGGCGTACCGCCGGCAGGCTCAGGCTGTGGCGATGACTGACCGTCTCGACAGCCGGGCCGGCACCTGCCCGCCCAGCACATCCAGCAGCACCTCGACCCGCTCGCGCGGCGCGAGCCGCAGCACGACCGCCGCGCACTCCACGAAGGGGCCGGTCGTGATGGTGACGGCATCCCCCGGCTGCAGATCGGGGGGTGCAGGCGTACTCACGCCGTCGTCCCCGGTCGCCTCCCGCAGTGCGGCGACGAACTCCTCGGGCAGCGCCTGTGGGCGCGGGCCGTCGGTCAGAAGCCGTTTCACGCCGAAGGTGCCGTTGATCGGCCGCCACGGCTGCCGCGCGACATCGAGTTCCACGAACAGATACCCTGGGAAGAGCGGCGCGCGCCCGCTCTCGAACCTCTTCATCCGGCGGCGAGCGCGCTTCATCATCGGCAGCCACACCCGATACCCCTGACGCGCCAGGTTCACTTCGGCGCGCTGCTCCTGATGGGGCCGCGCGTGGACCACGTACCAACTACTCATCGATTACCTCCGGCCGGCGGACTCTGCGGCGCCGGACACTGCCGAACCAGAACCACGCCCCACCACTATACCCGTATAAGAACACAGAGGGAACGCAGGCCGCCGTGTTCAACGGTGACGGCGGTTGGAGCTGCGCTGCCGGCCCCGATGAGAGGCGCGACAAGGATAGCCGCGCGGCCCTTGCTCCACTAACATCGCCGCCCGCATGGACTCGAGCCGGCCGGAGAGACGATGAGCACGACGTTCAAGGAGGTCGAGTGGATCTGGCGCGACGGGGAGTTCGTCCGCTGGCAGGACGCCACGGTCCATATTCTGGCTACGGCCGTTCAGTTCGGCTCCTCTGTTTTCGAGGGTATCCGCTGTTACGACACCACAGGCGGTCCCGCCATCTTCCGCTTGGCCGAGCACCTGAAACGGCTGCGCAATTCCGCGCGGATCTATCGCATGGAGATCGCCTACAGCGACGAGGAGCTGACCGAGGCCTGCTTCGCCCTGATACGGCGCAACCAGCTCCGCCACTGCTACATCCGGCCCGTGATCATGCGCGGCTATGGCGCCATCGGGATGGACGGCATCGGCAGCCCGATCGAGGTCTTCATCCCAGCCTGGGAATGGGGCGCCTATCTCGGAGAGGAGGCCCTGGAGCGGGGCGTCGACGTCTGCGTCTCCTCGTGGAGCCGCGCCGCGCCCAATACCTTCCCCGGCATGGCCAAGGCGAGCGGGCATTACAACAACGCGCAGCTCATCAAGCTGGAGGCGATGGCCAACGGCTTCGTCGAGGCGATCGCGCTCACCCACGACGGGCAGATCAGCGAGGGCAGCGGCCAGAACCTCTTCGCGGTGATGGATGGCGCCGTGCTGACGCCGCCGATCGACGGCAGCAACCTCTCCGGCATCACGCGGAACGCGGTGCTGACCATCGCCGCCGACCTCGACGTGCCGGTGCGCGAATGCCCGATGCCGCGCGAGCTGCTCTATTGCGCCGACGAGCTGTTCTTCTCCGGCACCGCGGCGGAGATCACGCCGATCCGCTCGGTCGACCGCATCACCATCGGCCCCGGCGGGATCGGCCCGGTCACGCGGCGCATCCAGCGGCGCTTCGCCGAGATCGTGAGCGGCCGCTCCAACGATGATCACCGCTGGCTTACCCTGGTCCCACCCGCCTGAGCGAGGCAGCGGCTGCCGGTGTGCCCGTCGCGTAAGGGAGGTCCTACATGACCGAGAACCATGATTCGGCTGCGGCGCTCGCCGATAGGCTCTTCGCCGAACACACCGAAGGACGGCAGTTCCGCCCCCTTCAGGGGCCCGGCCGCCCCGACTCGCTGGACGGCGGATACCGAGTCCAGGAGCTGCTCGTTCGGCGCTGGGTCGAGGCCGGGCGCGGTGTGCCCGCCGGCTACAAGATCGGTCTCACTTCCGAAGCCATGCGCGCCATGTGCAAGGTCGATCAGCCGATCAGTGGAGTCATCTTCGACAGCACCGTACACCGCTCCCCGGCGCGGGTTGCGCTCGCCGATTACGCTCATCTCGGGATCGAATTCGAGCTTGCCGTGGAAATCGGGACCGTATTCCAGCCTGAGGACGCGCCGTTCACGCTCGACGACGCGCGGGACAGGGTCGCGGCCTGCATGCCGGCCTTTGAGCTGATCGAAGACCGCCACGCCGACTACAGCGATCTCGACGTTCTCTCCTGCATCATGGACAATTCCTGGTGCGCCGGCATCGTCCTCGGGGAACGGCGCACCGATTGGCAGTCGCTTGATCTCGCCGACAACCCGGTCTCCCTTCGGGTCAACGACGGCCCGCCGATGTCAGCCGTCACCGGCGCCGCCATGGGGAATCCGCTGAACTCACTCGTTTGGCTCGCCAACCAGCGCGCCGCCATGGGCACGACTCTGGAGGCCGGCATGGTCGTGATGACCGGGAGCACGCTGGCCACGCAGTTCCCGAAGGCGGGGGATCGCTTCGTCTACGAAGTCGAGGGGCTGGGCACGGTGGAGGCGATGGCCGTCTGACTCGACGATCCCGTCCATTACCCGGCTGAACCGGGGCGCCGCGTGATGATGACGTCGCGGTGAACGCCGACGCAGAGTAGCAGCCCGAGGCCCAGCATCAGGCTCAGCATGGCGCTGCCGCCGTAGGAGATCAGCGGAAGTGGCAGGCCGACGATTGGGATCAGGCCGATCACCATCGCGACATTGAAGAAGACATGGAAGAAGAACGTGACCGTGATGCCCATGCCGAGCAGGCGGCCGAAATGGTTGTTGCTGCGGGCCGAGATCACCACGCCGTAAGTCGCGATCCCCAGATACAGCAGAAGGACACCGGCGACCCCGAAGAAACCCAGCTCCTCCGCCATCATCGTGAAGATGAAGTCGGTCTGCTTCTCCGGCAGGAAGTTTAGGTGGCTTTGGGTTCCCTGAAGATAGCCCTTGCCGAAGAGGCCGCCGGAGCCGAGCGCGATCTTCGACTGCAGGATGTGGTAGCCGGCGCCGAGCGGGTCCGCCTCGGGGTTGAAGAACGTGAGAATGCGCGCCTTCTGATACTCGTGCAGGAACTGCCAGACGACCGGCCCGGAGCCGAGCGCGAGCACGACGGCGATGCCGATCTTCCACGCCTTGATCCCGGCGAGGAACAGCATGATTCCGCCACCAAGCGCGAGCAGCAGCGCGGTCCCCAGATCGGGCTGGCGCAGGATCAGCGCGGCGGGTGCCAGAATCATGAGCAGCGGTGGGAGGTAGGTGCGGATGCGGCCGATGCCCTCGAGCGGGACGCCGTGGAAGTAGCGTGCGAGCGCGAGGATCAGCGCGATCTTCATCAGTTCCGACGGCTGTAGCTGGATCACGCCCAGGTCGATCCAGCGCTGCGCCCCCTTCCCTGCCGCGCCGAGCAATTCCACACCCACCAGCAGGGCGAACGCGAGGCCGTAGATCGTGTAAGCCGCGCGCAACCAGAAGCCGATGTCCACCGTCGCCACGGCAATCATCAGCAACAAGCCCGCGCCGAACCAGACCATCTGGCGCGATGCCCACGGCTCGGTGGAACCGCCCGAGGCGGATATCAGCATGCCGATGCCGACCGCGCCGATGGTGCAGACGAGCACGACCAGGAACCAGTCGAGCCTGAGCAGCCGCTCGGCGATGCGGATGCCCTGACGACTGCCGATGTCCAGCTGGGCCATCAGGCGGTCTCGCGCGGTCGGATCAGCGCCTCGAGATTGCGGGCGCGGGCCGAGGGGTCACGGCGCTGAACCTCGCGCAGGATATCGCGGGCGATCGGTGCCGCGACGGAGCCCCCGCTGCCGCCGTGCTCGACGACGACGGCGACGCCGTAACGTGGCCGCTCCAGCGGCGCGTAGGCGACGAAGAGCGCGTGGTCGCGCTCCTCCCACGGGCGATCCTCGTTCTTTACGACGCCGGTGCGGTGCTCGCGTTCCGAGATTCGTCGCACCTGCACGCTCCCGGTCTTGCCGGCCATGGCGAGCGCCGGCTCCTCTATGCGCGCGCGATAGGCCGTGCCCTTGGGGTCGTTCACGACCTTGAGCATGCCCTCGCGGACGATATCGAAATGTCCGGGCGAAATTCCCATCGGCGCGAAAGTGTTGCGTTCCTGCGGGATCGGCTGCCCGTCGCGGATGATTTCCGCCAGGATGCGGGGCTTCACCGCGATGCCACCATTGGCGATGCGCGCGACCATCACCGCGAGCTGGAGCGGTGTGGTGAGCAGATAGCCTTGGCCAATGCCGACCACGAGAGTCTCGCCGCCCTGCCAGGGCTCGCCGATCATGGCGAGCTTCCATTCGCGCGTCGGCACCAGGCCGGGCTTCTCCCCCGGTAGCTCGATATCGAGCTTGCTGCCGAAACCGAAGCGCTCCGACATCGCGGCGATACGGTCGATGCCGACCCGCTTGGCGACCTCGTAGAAGTAGACGTCGCACGACTCCATGAGGCCCTTCACCATGGAGACGTGGCCGTGGCCGTAGCGCCGCCAGCAGCGGAACCGGCGCTTTCCGAGCTTGAGGGATCCGTTGCAAAAGAAGCTGTGGTGCGGGCTCAACTCGCCGCTTTCGAGCGCGACCAGCGCCACGATCATCTTGAACGTGGAGCCCGGCGAGTATTGGCCGTTGATCGACTTGTTGCTGAGCGGGAAGCGCGGATGGCTGATCAGCTCTCGCCATTGCCGCTGGCTGATGCCCGAGGTGAACAGGTTGGGGTCGTAGCTCGGCATTGAGGCGAGCGCCAGAATCTCGCCGGAATGAACGTCGAGGACCACGGCCGATCCACTCTCTTCGCCGAAGCGCGCCGCGACGTATTGCTGAAGCCCGAGGTCGATGGTCAGCATATGGTCGTCGCCCGGGCGGCCGGTCCTGCGGTTGAGCTCACGGATCACGCGGCCGTAGGCGTTCACCTCGACTTGCCGGGATCCGGCTTCGCCCCGTAGCGAGCTCTCCAGCACCTTCTCGGCGCCGTTCTTGCCGATGCGGAAGTCGGGCAGCGTGAGCAGTGGATCGTCCGTCAACTCCAAGTCGGATTCGTTGACGGCACCGACGTAGCCGACGATGTGGACCGTGTCGCGCCCGAAGGCGTAGAGGCGGCGGCTGCCCACATCGATCATCACCCCCGGCAGGTCGGGCGCGTTGACCTCGATTTGAGAGACTTCATCCCAGGTCAGGTTCTCGCGGACCGTGATCGGGACGAATTGCTGCTTGCGCCGGGCTTCGCGCAGCACCCGCTCGCGGTCATGATCTTCGATCGGCACAAGTGCCGCGATTTCGTCGAGCGCCCGGTTGAGGTCCAACGCCGCCTCAGGCACCACGATCAGGCGATAGTTCAGGCGGTTCTCGGCAAGAACCTGGCCGAAGCGATCGAAGATGCGGCCACGCGCCGGCGGCAGAAGCTGCATGTTGATGCGGTTCTCGTCGGCAAGAACCTGATAGCGCTCGGAGTCGACGACCTGGAGCTGATAGAGGCGCCCCGCGAGGCCCGCGGTCAACAGCGCCTGTGCGCCGCCTACGATGATCGCGCGGCGCGTGAAGAGGTTGGCGCGTCCCGTTTCGCCCCGCATGTCACTCTGGCCGCGCGGCCGCGAGCACGCCGAGGGGACGGAATAACAACACGAATACCGGGAAGAGCAGCATTGTCAGTAGAACCTGTACGACGATGGGCAATGGCGGAACCAGCGCTCCGAAACAGGCGGAGCTGATGATCCAGCTGAGCAGACCGACCGCCGGCATGACCAGGGAGAAGCCCCACCAAATGACAAGAAACGGCTTGCCGCGGAAGAAGGTGCGTTGGGAGGCGACGACTCCCTGAACGATGAGAAGCACCAGCGCCGTCATGCCGAGCGGTGTGCCGGAAAGGAGATCCTGGAGCACGCCGATGCCGAAGGTCGCCGCAAAGGGGAACCGCTCCGGCCGGTAGATGGTCCAGTAAAAGACCGCCATGACCGCGAAGGCTGGCGTGACTTCGACGAAAGCCGGCAGTCGCCACGGGAGCGACGCCGCGAAGACGAGCATCACCGTGACGGTCACGGGGATCGCGCCGCGCAGCGCCCGGTCGGTCCATTGCAGCCAGTCGCCCATCACTCCAGGCTCCCCGCGCGCTCGGCGCGGCGAGTTTCGGGGAAGACCCCCGGTACGACGTAGTCGAGGATGGTGACGAAATCGAGCCGCTCCCAGACCACGAAGGGCTGCACGGTCGCGCGGTCCTTGTCGACTGCAGACACGATTCCGACATCGAGCGCCGGCGGGAACATGCCGCCCTCGCCCGAGGTCACGATGCGATCGCCGGGCTTGACCCTGGCGTCGGTCGCAAGAAAGGCCAGGTGGGGATGCGGGCTGTTGTCGCCGCGCAGGATCGTCCGGTCCCGGCTCTCCTCGAGCACCACCGGAATCCGGGAGTTCAGGTCGGTCAGCAGGAGGATGCGCGCGGTGTGATCCCCAGCCTCGAGCACGCGGCCGACCAGCCCGTCGTGGTTGACTACCGCCTGACCCTTGCGCACCCCGTGAGACTGGCCGGCATTGACCAGGACCATGTGGATGAACGGACCGCCGGAATCCGCGATCACGCGGGCGGTGACGAAGCGCGCTCGCTGGTCGGGTACGACCTTGAGCATTCGGCGGAACATGTCGTTCTCGTGGCCGAGCTGCTCGGCCCCCGCCTGCCACTTGCGAAGCTGGGCGTTGTCGTGCGCCAGCTGCTCGTTGCGCTCGTGAACGCTCATGATGCCGTCAAGCTCGTCGAACCCACTGGAAATCGTCGCCGCAGGTTGCGAGAAGAATGCGAAAATCGGGGCAACGGTGTCGACAACGCCGACGCGTATCGTCTCCACCACGCGTGGCTCCGCCTGGCTCAGGATCATCAGGGTGATCGCCGCGCAGGCCAGCATTGCGTAGCCAAAGCGCTGGGCGAAGACCCTGCCCGGCACGGCCAGGACGAGATTGCGCCCCCGGCCAACCCTCACTCAGACCTCCATACGTTACGCGGTTCGAACCGAATCGGGCCCGCGTAGCGGGAAACCTAATATGTCTCGTGAAGGGCGTGCTTCAAGGCTTTCATTTCTTCCAGACATCGGCCGGTGCCGAGAGCGACGCAGCGGAGCGCCTGATCCGCGATCGAGACCGGCAGGCCCGTCGCGTGGCGCAGCACGTAATCGAGGTTGCCCAGGAGCGCTCCGCCGCCCGTCAGTACGATGCCCTTGTCGACGATGTCCGCCGCAAGCTCCGGCGCCGTGTTCTCCAGCCCGACCTTGACCGCGTCGATGATGGCGCCCACCGGCTCCGCCAGGCTCTCGGAAATCTGCCTCTTGGAGATGACGATTTCCTTGGGCACGCCGTTCATCAGGTCGCGCCCTTTGATGTTGAGCGTCTCGCCGTCGCCGTCCTCGGGCGGGCAGGCCGAGCCCAGGTCCTTCTTGATGCGCTCGGCGCTCGCCTCGCCGAGCAGCAGGTTATGGGTGCGGCGCACGTAGGCGATGATGCTCTCGTCCATCTTGTCGCCGCCGACGCGCACCGAGCGCGAGTAGACAATGCCGCCGAGCGAGAGCACGGCCACCTCGGTGGTCCCCCCGCCCACGTCGACCACCATCGAGCCGGTCGGCTCGGTCACCGGCAGGTTCGCACCGATGGCGGCGGCCATCGGCTCCTCGATCAGGAACACGCGCCGGGCACCCGCGCTCTCCGCCGATTCCTGGATGGCGCGACGCTCGACGGCGGTCGAGCTCGACGGCACGCAGATGATGACCTGGGGGCTCGCGAAGCTGCGGCGGTTATGCACCTTGCGGATGAAGTGCTTGATCATGTCCTCCGCCACTTCGAAGTCGGCAATGACGCCGTCTCGAAGCGGGCGGATCGCCTCGATGTTTCCGGGCGTGCGGCCGAGCATCTGCTTGGCCTCGTTGCCGACCGCGAGCACCTGCTTCTTGCCCTTCCAGGTGGTGAGCGCCACCACCGAGGGTTCGTCGAGGACAATCCCCTGGGACTTTACGTAGACGAGCGTGTTCGCGGTCCCCAGGTCGATCGCCATATCGGCGGAAAGGAACCCCAGCAACTTAGAGAACATGCGCTGCTTCTCCTCCTAAACGGCAGCGGGGCAAGAAGGCCGCAGCCTCAGCCCACCCCGTCGTTCAAGCTGACAACGCCTCCGGAGCCGTCTTCTGCCGCTTGACCAGAAGCTTGTTGAGCGCGTGCACATAGGCCAGAACCGAGGCCACGATGGTATCGATATGTGCACTGTGCCCGTTCACTGTTCTCCCGTTCTCCTCTAGCCGCACGCTCACTTCGGCCTGGGCGTCGGTGCCTTCCGTCACCGCGTGAACCTGATAGAGCTGTAGCCTGGCCTCGTGCGGATAAATCGCCTTGATGGCGTTGAAAGCCGCATCCACGGGGCCGTTCCCGGTCGCCCGCGCCTCCGCCTGCTCGCCGTCGATGGCGAGCGTGAGAGACGCCTCCTGCGGTCCTGACGAGCCGCAGGACACCGAGAGGGACCCGAAGCGGATACGGTCGTTTGCGCCCGCGACTTCCGTGTCCACGAGCGCGATGATGTCCTCGTCGAAGAGTTCTTTCTTCTTGTCGGCGAGGTCCTTGAAACGCACGAACGCTTCCTGAAGCGCGTTGTCGCCGAGTTCGGTGTAACCCAGGTTCCGCAGCTTCTCGCGGAAGGCGTGCCGTCCCGAATGCTTGCCCATGACGAGCGTCGACTGAACGAGGCCGACCGACTCGGGCGTCATGATCTCGTAGGTCTGCGCGTCCTTGAGGACGCCATCCTGATGAATGCCCGCTTCGTGGGCGAAGGCATTGGCGCCCACGATCGCCTTGTTCGGCTGCACGACGAAGCCGGTCACCGCCGACACCATGCGCGAGGCGCGCATGATGTTCTCGGTCTTGATCCCGGTCTCGTAGCTCAAGAGGTCGTTGCGCGTGCGCAGCGCCATGACGATCTCTTCCATCGCGGCGTTACCGGCGCGCTCGCCGAGCCCGTTGATGGTGCACTCCACCTGCCGCGCGCCTTCCTGCACGGCGCTGAGCGAGTTGGCGACCGCGAGGCCCAGGTCGTTGTGGCAATGGACCGAGAGCACGGCTTTGTCGATGTTGGGCACCCGGTCGAAGAGCATGGCGATCAGCGCCGCGAACTCCTCCGGCACCGCGTAGCCCACGGTGTCGGGGATGTTGATGGTGCCGGCGCCGGCCTTGATCGCCGATTCCACGCAGCGGCAGAGGAAATCGTGCTCGGTGCGTGAGCCGTCCTCGCAGGACCATTCGACGTCGTCGGTGAACTTGCGGGCATAGCTCACGCTGTCGATCACGGCCGCATGCACGTCCTCGGGCTCCATCTGGAGCTTGACGCGCATGTGGAGCGGGCTGGTCGAGATGAAAGTGTGGATGCGCCCGGACTTGGCCGGCGCGAGCGCCTCGGCCGCGCGGTCGATATCCCGCCGCCCGGCGCGGGCCAGGCCGCACACGGTGCTCTCGGTCACCACCTTGGCGACTTCCCGGACCGCTTCGAAATCGCCGTTGGATGCGATGGGGAAGCCGGCCTCGATCACGTCGACCCTCATCTCCTCGAGGATCTCAGCGATCCGGAGTTTTTCCTCCAGATTCATCGACGCGCCCGGCGATTGCTCGCCGTCGCGCATCGTCGTATCGAAAATTCGGACTCGGTTCCCTGTCTCGGTCATAACGGGCATCCTTTCACCCCGGCGGCTACGACAATCATCGCACTCCCCTGGTCGGTCGGCCGATTGCGCACGGCGAACCGCTCAGGGGCAGCTAAGTCGCAGCCCCCGTAAGGTGGAATGTGCCGTGGCCACAGCGTCGCGCAATTGGTGCGTGCCCGCCGGCTTAGTCTCCGTAGGCACCGTCATCGGACCATGGCCCTCGACCCCATTTGCACGACATAGGCAACCTTTCGGCGCGGCACAAGATCGATTCGCCGCCCCGGTACGGGAACTTGTACGCCCAACCCCTTGCGCGAAGCAACGAATTTGTCGCCTCGCCTCGGGGCCGTTCCCGTGCGAAGCCTCGTCAATTCTTGCTGCGGTCGACCAGTCGAGCCTCGGCGATCCAGGGCATCATCGCACGGAGCCGCTCGCCCACCTCCTCCAGCGGGTGCTCGGCTGCGCGCGCGCGCATCGCCTTGAAGGAGGACTGGCCCGCGGCATTCTCGGTCATCCACTCGGTGGTGAACCGGCCGTTCTGAATGTCGGCCAGAATCGTCTTCATGCGCTCCCGCGTCGCATCGTCGATAACCCGGGGCCCGCGCGTGTAGTCGCCGTACTCGGCGGTGTTGGAAATCGAGTAGCGCATGTTGGCGATGCCGCCCTCGTACATCAGGTCGACGATCAGCTTGACCTCGTGGAGGCACTCGAAATAGGCCATCTCGGGCGCGTAGCCCGCGTCCACCAGGGTCTCCCAGGCGGCGGTGATCAGCGATGTCAGGCCGCCGCAGAGCACAACCTGTTCGCCGAAGAGGTCGGTCTCGACCTCCTCGCGAAAGCTGGTCTCGATGATGCCGGCGCGCCCGCCGCCGATGCCCGACGCATAGGAAAGGCCAATCTCCTTGGCGTTGCCCGAGGGGTCCCGCGCTAGCGCGAGCAGGCAGGGCACACCGCCGCCCCGCTGATATTCCGAACGCACCGTGTGTCCCGGACCCTTGGGCGCCACCATGAACACGTCGAGATCGGGCCGGGGCTCGATCAGGCGGAAGTGGATGTTGAGCCCGTGGGCGAAGGCCAGCGCCGCGCCTTCCTTCATGGAGCCGTGCAGCACATCGGCATAGAGCTGGCGCTGCAGCTCGTCCGGGGTGAGCATCATCACGACGTCGCCGAAGCGCGCGGCCTCCTCGATATCCATGACCGTGAGCCCTGCGGCCTCGACCTTGGCTGCGCTTGCGGAGCCCGGCCTGAGCCCGACCACGACCTCCTCGACCCCGCTCTCCTTCAGGTTGTTCGCGTGCGCGAAGCCCTGGCTGCCATAGCCGATGATCGAGACCTTCTTCGACTTGATCAGGTTCAGATCGGCATCGCGATCGTAGTAGACCCGCATCCTGCTCTCCCAAGTTTGGCGTTGCGTGCGGCCCCTGGCCGCGTCAGATCGATCCCTTGCCGCGCGTAATCGCGACCACGCCCGTGCGCGATATCTCGGTCAGCCCGAGCGGCGTCATCAGCCGGATGAAGGCATCGATCTTGGTGCCCTTTCCGGTCATTTCGAATACGAACGAATCGATTTCGCTGTCGACCACATGGGCGCGGAAGATGTCCGCTATCCGCAGCGACTCGACCCGCTTTTCGCCGGTGGCAACGACCTTGATCAGCGCGAGCTCGCGCTCGATGTAGGGGCCTTCGCTGCCGAGGTCGGAGACCTTGTGGATCGGTACCAAGCGGTCGAGCTGCGCCTTGATCTGCTCGATCACCATGGACGAGCCCGAGGTCACGAGGTTGATGCGCGAGAGTCGCTTGTCGCGCTCGACCTCGGCGACGGTCAGGCTCTCGATGTTGTAGCCGCGGCCCGAGAACAGACCGATGACGCGCGCCAGCACGCCGGGCTCGTTCTCCACGAGCACGGAGAGCGTGCGGCGCTCAGTGCCGTCCGTCACAGCCGTTTCCTCAGGCGCCCCTACGGGCGGGTGTCCCGCTTCGGCCGGCGCCCGGCGCACCGGTCGGCGAATTGGCGATGTCGGTCATGGATTGGCTCGTTTTGCGGCCCCGGGCGCCCGACGCGCACCACCCCCTCTTCCTGGCGACGTGCTCGGCCATGGTGATCGAGCAGATCAAGGCGCAGCTCGACCGCTTGGTACCGATCCACAAGGTCTCCGACCTCGGCAGCGAAGGCCCCTACATCGAGCGCGAGCTCGCGCTGATCAAGGTCGTTGCCACCGGCGAAA
>JAPOPO010000247.1 GCA_026712885.1 Rhodospirillales bacterium
AGCCGACACAGTGCAAGATAGGTAGAGCGCCGCGCGAGCGCAAGCACGGAGCACACCGCGTTTATGCCCCTCCTGCTGCTTTTGTTGGCGATTCCCGTCGGCGAGGTCTTCATCTTCCTCGAAGTCGGGAGCGTCATCGGTACATGGCCGACGATCGGGCTGATCGTCGGCACCGCCGTGCTGGGCGGCCTGATCCTGCGCTGGCAGGGTCTCCAGACCCTCGCGCGGGCGCGCCAGCAGCTGGCGGCGAATCGAATTCCGGTGGCGGAGATGGCGGAGGGCGCGGCGCTGGCACTGGCCGCGGTGCTGCTGCTTACGCCCGGCTTCTTTACCGACGCGCTGGGAACCCTGTTGCTGCTGCCGCCGCTCCGCCGCAGCCTGCTGCGCCCGCTGCTGGCGCGATTCGTGCCGCACGCACGCCAGGCAGGTACCGGTCCGGCATCGCCCCCCGATAGCGGGCGGGTCATCGACGGCGAATACACAGTGCTCGACGAAACACCCAAATCCGGGCCCCCGCATGTGCGCCCCCAGGGAGGAGAACAATGACGGCAGACGAGACCGGCACAGGAACCCCAGCACCCGCGTCCGCCGGCGCTGCGGGCGCGGGCAACACGCAAGGCGCGCAGGAGGTTCGGCCGCAGCTCGGGATACAGACCCAGTACGTGAAGGACCTCTCATTCGAGAACCCGTCTGCGCCCGACCGGTCGCCGGAGGCCGAGCGCTCGCCGCAGATCACGGTCAACGTGCAGGTCGAGGCGCGCAGGCTGAACGAGCAGACCTTCGAGGTCACCCTGCAGATCACCGCGGATTCCAGGCACGAAGGGAAGCCAGTCTTCCTGGTGGAACTCTCCTATGCCGGGGTCTTCAACTTCATCGGCATCCCCGAGAATGCGATGGAGCCGGCTCTGCTGATCGAGTGTCCGCGGCTGCTCTTCCCCTTCGCACGGCGCATCGTCGCCGACGTCACGCGCGACGGCGGATTTCCGCCGCTCTTGCTTGCGCCGATCGACTTCCTCGCCCTCTATCGCAGCCGCCAGGCCGAGTTGGCGCAGGCACGAGAGCGGGCGCAAGCGGGCGAAGCCGTCGGCGCCGAGGCCCGGCCGCCCGAGGTCGAGCCGGTCGAGGTCGTGCCTTCGGCCGACGGCGGCGGCGGCGGCGGAGATTAGCCCGCGGCGTTCGCCTCGCCACTACGGCGTTCGGAAAGAGGGCCCGGTCCCCCTCCCTGCTCAGAACCTCATGTTGAAGGTGAGGAAGAAGGTGCGCCCCCAGCCGGCTGCGGTGGGGCCGTCGGTCGCGGAGGGGTTCGCGGTGTTGGTGGAGAGCTTCGCGTCGGTGACGTTGTACACGCCCGCGGTTACCCGCGCGCTTTCAAGGCCTAGCGGCGCTCTCCAGTCGAGCGTCAGGTCGTGGCCGGTCCAGGACTCGAACCGTCCGTCACCCCATCGGCTCTCGATCTCGTCGCGGTAGTTCACGGCCCAAAAGGCGGTGAGGTCGCCGCGCCCGGCCGAGGTCACGACGCGAACGGCGTTGCGTGGGAGCGGGTACGGCCGCTCCTCGCCTGCGATGGTCTCCTCGCTGCTGGTGACGTAGCGCCAGAACCCGCGCAATGCGACGAAGCCCCAGCCGGTCTCCGCGCGGGCTCCGAACCGGGTGTTGACCCCCGAAATCTCGATCTCGACAATATTTGCGAAGCTGTCGTAGATGGTGATGTCTCCGGCCGCGCGCCCGATACAGTTGCCGCCGCCGCCCGGTGGGCACTCGGGGTGGTGCAGCCTCGCCCGGGTGGCGTCGTGCTGCCCCGGCAGATCCGAGGTCGTGAGCCAGTACCAGTCCGCGACGAGGTAGAACGGCCCCCTGCGGGCCTCGGCGCCGATGGAGCGTCGGTGCGATCGCGAAGGCTCAAGCTCGGGGTTACCGCTCGTGCTGCGCGTCACCTGCCGGTAGTTCGGCGTATCGCATTTGCGCGGCGGCAACCCGCTCTCGGGAACGCAGCGGACATATGGGTGGTCCTGCGCCGCGGTGCTGTGCAGGTAGTACATCGAGGGCGCCTCGTCGCCCGCGCTCCATGAGCCGCGTAGCGTCACCATATCGCTCGGGCGGTACTCGGCCCCGAGGCGCCACGCGCGCAGCCCGCCGACGTCGTCGTACTCGTCGGCCCGTGCTGCGGCTCTCACGTCCACGGTGTCGGCGAGGGGCAGGGACGCCTCGGCAAAGGCTCCCGCCGTACCGCGCTCGCCGGCGTAGCTGGTGCCGCCCGACCCGAGCACCCCGTCTACCTCGCGGGTCCGGCCATCTCTCGCCCGGAACTCTAGCACTCTGTGGGCTTCCACGTCTTCGAGTTCGACCCCCGCAGTCCATGCCGTGTCGCGCCCTCCGATGCCCGGACCGGCCCCCTCGAGCGCGAGACGCGCGCCCAGATAACTCGCACCGATGTCCTCCTCCTCGCGCAGGCTGCTCCTCTCGACCGCTCTCAGGTGGTCAGTCTCCATCGACAGCGGATCGGTGAGGTCGTATCTTCCGGCCTTGATCTCTTGTCCGATAGTCTCGGCGTCCACGAAGGTATCGCCCGACACCGAGCCGTCGAACCTCCAGGCGCTGATGCGGGCGTCGTAGCCGAGGCCTTCGGCGAGCCGGCCCTCGACGCTCGCCGAGAGGTCGTACTCCTCGGTGCTCGTCCTCCAGTCTCGGTTGCCATGGCGGATGAAGCGGTGCCCCACCGCGAAGATGTCCTCTCCCGTTGCCTCGAACGCCGGGACGGCCTCGCGCGCCGATGCATTGATAGCGTCGAGCAGGCTCTCGCTCGGGGCGATCGAGAAGACATCGATCGACGGTGCGTAGCGGAACACCGAGCGTCCGAGCGTGGCGTTTGCGTCCACGTGGAGCTCGGCGTGCTCTCCAAGCGGGTGGTCGAGGCTCAGGATGGCGTTTCTCTGGTCGTAGCTCCCGCTGTCCCACCAGAAGTCGCCGTAGGCGAACCCGCAGCCCTTGTCGCCCGACTCGATCCCCGGCGGGTTGCTGAGCGGGCCGGTGTAGCCGTGCGCCGGGTCGCATGTGCCGAGCGGCACCGTCCTCAGCGCGCCCTCACTTCTGTCGAAGACGTAGACCGTGTTGCCGCCGACGCTCACGTTTTTTGCATCGGCGAAGCTCCCGCCCTCCTCCCACTCCGAGCGGCTGTGCTCGCGGGTGCTGCCCTCAATCTCCTCGCGGTCCAGGATGTCGACCCCGACGGTCATGTGTCCGCCGGCGCCGATCGCGCCGCCCCATACGACACTGCCCTGGCGCGCGTCGCCGCCGTCGCGGCCCGGCATCCGGGCGACGGTGCGCACGTCGAAGCCGTCCAGATCCTTTCTCAGCACGAGGTTGAATGCGCCACGTACAGCGGCGTGTCCACCGATCGTTCCCAAGCTCTCGGCTCTCAGCACCTCGATGCGCTCGACCGCCGAGAGCGGGAGAGTGTCCAGATTGTGCGCGGTCGTTGCGTAGGGCCGCCCGTTCACCATGATGAGCAGGTCGCGCCCTCCGGTGAAGAAGTAGCGGATGATGCCCGTGTCGAGCATCTCGCCGAACGTCTGGGCGCCGGAGCGCTCGATGAAGCTGCGGTCGTACTCGGCAATGATCTGGGGGCCGGGCGCGAGTGAGCCGGCATGAGCCACATTCATCGCCAGCAAGGCCAGGACGACGAACGAAGCCAGAGAGGCGAAAAGGGTCCTAATCGGGCCTCTCGATCCGTCTCGGCCACAGCCTACGCTGGATGGATGCGCATGAGTCGCGTTCATACGGGTATCCTCCCCTCACCGTATGCCGCCGAATCGAGCTCGCGGCGCCCGGACTATGACGCGAGCATAATCGCAACGCTCCCCTGTTCGAAGAGTGATTTTCTTATAGCGTCAATAACATGATCGAATGGCTGCCAGGCCGGCGGCCTCGGTTCGGAGCGGCGTTACTTAGCGACCGTAGTTGAAGTCGGTCTCTTCGCTGTCCTCGTACTCGGCGAGCATCTCGTCCATCTCCCGATACATCGCCTCTTCTTCTTCCTGCCTCTGGCGGCGCTTCTTCTCGACGAAGCCGACAGAAATGATCGA
>JAPOPO010000454.1 GCA_026712885.1 Rhodospirillales bacterium
CACCAGCACGGTCTCGTAGACGTGCAGCCAGTGCTCGTAATACGAGGTCTCCAGATACTCGGCCGGGCCCATCCGCTCGATGGCGTGGCGGAACATGTCCACGTTGAAGTGGCCTTCGGCGAAGTTGGTGAAGAACATGCCAAAGACCCGGCCTTCCCACTCCTCGTGGAACTGGGGCTCGTTCTCCTCGCGGACAATCGGGCCCATGCACTGCATGCCGCCCATGTCATGGATGCCGTTCATGGTTGTGCTCCCTTCGGACCCGGCCGGTCAGCTCGCGGGTGCTTCGACCAGCGCCGTGCCGATCATGGAATCGCGGGTCACCAGCGCCGCCAGCTCGTCCTCGCTCAGGCCTTCCGTCCCCGCCGGCCGCTGCGGCAGCACCAGGTAGCGGAGCTCGGCGCTGCTGTCCCACACCCGCACCTCGATGTCGTCGGAGAGCTCAACGCCGAATTCCTCGAGCACCCCGCGCGGGTCGATGACTGAGCGAGCCCGGTAGGGCGCGCTCTTGAACCAGATGGGCGGCAGCCCGAGTGTCGGCCACGGATAGCAGGAGCAAAGCGTGCAGGTGACCAGGTTGTGCACGTCGCCGGTGTTCTCGACGACCACCATGTCCTCGCCCTGCACACCGCTGAAGCCGAGCTCGGCGATCGCCGCGCTCCCGTCTTCGAGCAGCCTCTGCTTGTAGTCCGGGTCGGTCCACGCCCGGGCCACCACCTTGGCGCCGTTGCGCGGGCCGATCTTGGTCTCGTAGGTCTCCACCAGTGTGTCGATGGCGGCGGGGTCGAGAAGGCCCTTCTCGGTGAGGAGCGTCTCCAGAGCCTTCACGCGCATCGCCGTCTCGGATGGAGGCGCGTTGTGGGCGTGATCGTGTGCCATGGCCTGAACTCCCTCTTTCGCCACCCTCACGCGATGGTATCCGCCGCTCGCGGGCCGTTCAATGGAGATGATATCAGGGCAGCGGCCCGTCGCGCAGGAAGCCGTCGATCACGTTCCTGGTGATGCGTGAGACGTTGTTGTCGTAACCGTCGTGGGAGAGCGAGCCGCACCAGGCCATCGAGCCGACGGAGAAAACCGCGCCCTCCTGCGGCGTCTTGAAATAGACCATGTCCGCCCGGATCTTCGGGTTGGTCTCGCCTGTGCCGGTGAGGAGCTGGCCGCGCGACGAGTAGGTGATCTCCTCGGTCACCGGCACGAAGATGTCGGAATGCCCTTCCGAATGGGCCAGCAGGAAGGCGCGGTGCGGCGTGCCGAGCTCGAGGTCGGCGCGGTCGAGCTCCAGGCCCGCAGCACCGCCGCCGATCAGGCCGAAATCGCCGATCGGCTCATCGCGGCCGACGCCCTCGAAGATCCAGGCGCATTCGTCGCGCTCGCTGTCGGGCGCGCGGCGGTAGTAGGAGGACTGTGTCAGCCCGAACGAAGTGAAGCTCACGCCCAGCAGGTTCGCCATCGGCCGCCCGCGAATGCGCCAGGCGCCGCCGTGCTTGCCGTCGAAGGCGTTGCAGTATTCGCCGGGCATGCCGGTCCACGCGCGCGAGCCCTGGTCGCCCTTCCGCACTTCCACGAGATTCGGGTTATCCGGGTGGAACTCGGTCACCCAGTAGAAGCCGTTGGCGGCGAGATAGAGCCAGCGCCCGCCCCGGAGCTGGTATTCCTGGTAGGCGTCCATCATCCGCTCGGAGACGTATTCCGGATGGTGGGCGGTCAGCACCACGCGGTATTGGCCGAGCAGGCCGACGCCCTCGCGATGCACGTCTTCCTCGGTGTGGATATCGACCGCGTAGCCCATCGCCTCCAACCAATCGACCAGGTGGAGGTCGGCGTTGAACTGCCAGACCGAGGGCGAGAAGAGGTGCGAGTATTTCGGCCGCATGTTGAGGACGGGCCGGAGCGCCGAGGAGACGGTGACGCCCCAGCCGTCCCGATAGGTGGAATAGGTGCCGAGACCATAGGCCTCCTTCTTGTTCAGCAGCAGATCGCTCGGCTGCAGCATCGGCGCGCGGGCGGTGAGCAGCTGGGCGACAGGCGAGGTCACGCCGAGATTGTCGTTGGCGTAGGCGAGGTAGCTCACCGTCGACATCACCAGCGCGATGCGCGCGGTGGGCCCGCTCGCCGGCGGGCGGACGAAAAAGGGCAGATAGTCCTCGGTCTCGGGCGATTCGACGCCGCCGATCCGGAGCCGCGCCGCGTAGACGCCGCTCTTCAAATCGCCGGGCACGGTCAGCGTGAACGCGGGCTCCCAGCGCGCGTCGTCGACCGATTCGTCGTGGAAGTGGATGGCGCCGTATTCATCCCGCCCGTGGCGGTAGCTCATGTAGTCCGAGGTCCAGTTGAACCCCGGCATGGCGCGGACCGGCATGTTGACGCCGCGGCCGTGGAGCGCGAACGGGCCCGTATCGACGATCTCGGTGGAAGCCGCGTTGTCGCGGATATTCGCGGTGAAGTCCCAGGCGCCGACCACGGGATCGCGGGCGGCGAGCGGCAAGTGGTCGACGCCTGCACCGGCGAGGAGGGCATCGATTTCCGCCTGCGCCAGCGGCCGGTTCGCGAGCTTGGGGCGATCCAGTCGGCCGTTGAACTTGTGGGTGTGGATCGGGATCGGCCAGGGTTCGGCGAGCCCAGCGAAATGGGCGCCGTAGATGGTGCGGCCCGAGTCCGGGTCGGCCACGCTCGCCGCCATCAGGAAGGGGCAGGCGTTGAGCGCCGGCGCGCCGGAACTAACGTGGGTTTCGACCTCGGCGGCCGTGTCCTCCAGCGGATGGACGAGGCTCATGCCGAAGCCGCCGTTGGCCTGCGTCGCCCAAGGCCGCTGGACCAGCCGAACCAGCCCGCTCTCCGCGTCGTATGACGCGCTCACCTGGTACCAGACGTTGCGGAAGAGCGGGCGCCCGGACGAGACCCGTTGCTCGGTCCCGTCGCCTCGGCCGATCCGGAGACAGAGCGTGGCGTTCTCGTCGATGAAAAGGCCGTATCCGGTGCCGTCCGCCTCGTTCCACTTGGTGAGCAGGCCCTGCATCCCGAGCGCAGGCAGCGTGGGGTAGACGTAGGCGCAGAGCGTGAAGCTCTCGACTGCGAGCCGCTCATCGTGGGGCACGACGATGTAGCTGCCGGCGTCGATCCGCTGATGCGCGCCGGGATGCGCGCCGTTCACGGCCGCCTCGACCGGCTCCTCCTTGAAGCCGGGTCCCTCCGGGCTCGTGTCGCCGTGAATCAGGCGGACGATCTGCGCCTCGTAGGCCTCGCTCTCCTCCGAATGCACGTAGAAGGTGATGGCCTCGCCAGGCCGGACCGAGAGGCGGTCCGAATAGCCGGTGATGCGGAGCAAGCGGTCCTGCTTGTCACTCATCGGATCGCGCCCCTACATCTCGATGCCGTAGCTGGCGAGGAGCGCCTTGAGCCGCTTGAGGAAGATTGCGTGGTCGGCCTCGCCCCGTGTCGCATAGGTCTCCTCGGTCAGCACGACGGTCTCGCCGCGTGCCGCCGGCAGCAGCGCGATGGCGTATTCGCTGCCGGGCTCGGTTTCGACGATGATGTGCTTGCCCTCGATCGGCACCACGCGGAGCTTGTCGATCAGGCGGACGAGGACCTGGCTGTAAATCGGCGCGGGCTTCCCCGGCCTTGTCGGGCTGTAGAGCGGGTCGGCCTTGTGCTCGGCGATGATCCTGGCGCGGCTTTCCGGGTCGATCAGGTGCGGTAGGATGTACATGCGGACGTTGTAGTCATCGACCGCCTTGAACGCGTAGTCCTGCCGCAGCGCGGTGATCGGAATCCCGTGCGCGTCTGTCTCGTGGTCCATGACACCCTCGCAGCCGAACGGCGGGCAACAGTCTGATGGGCGGTGGCTGACGCGTCCGCAGGACGGGCCGGCGGTCCCCTTACCCGGCGCTGTCTGGGTCGGGCTGCTGGCCGTAGGTCTTCAACATCTCCAGCACCTCGCCCATCTTGCGCTGCGAGATGATCTTCGGGTCATTGCCGGTGGCAGCGCCGATGGCCAGCGTGCGGCAATAGAGCTCCGCCAGATACTCGACCTCGATGTGCAGGTTGACGCAGTCATCCGGTGTCTCACCCAGGACGATGGCGCCGTGATTCTGCAACAGGCAGGCGCGCCGATCCTTGAGCGCCTCGACGGCGACGTCGGAGAGCGCTTGGGTCGTGGGCGTGCGGTAGGGCGCGCAGCGGATGGTTGTGCCGCCTGCGGTTCCGACCATGTAGTGAACGGCCGGAATCTCCATCCCGTGCACGGCGAGCGCGGTGCAATGAACCGAATGACTGTGGAGGATCGCGTTCACATCCGGCCG
>JAPOPO010000255.1 GCA_026712885.1 Rhodospirillales bacterium
AAGGAAGAACTGCGCATGCGGTGGCACGACAACCGGCATGAAACGGCCAGGTGGCTTGGGCGCGTCATCAATGGCTGGCTCAACTACTACGCCGTCCCCGGGAGCGGTCGCGACTTGCGGAGGTTCATACACCAATGCAGGCGGCTGCTCATGCGTGCCCTTCGGCGACGGTCCCAAAGGGATCACACCGAATGGAAGGACATCGTCTTCCTCACCGCAGCCCACTGGCCCCAGGTCAGAATCCGCCACCCGTGGCCAAACCAGCGACTTGTCGTCAGAACCTGAGGGAGGAGCCGGATGCGAACAGCGCTCGTCCGGATCCGCGCGGGGGGAGCGGGGAAACCTGCTTCCGCGATAAAATGGGGCGGGCAGTTTTTCGGCAATGGGGCAGCGGACGGCAAGCCGGACGCGGTCGCGGGCACCCTCGGCGTTCAATCCTCTGACGGAACCACGAATTTCCTGGGATACTTCGGCGCGACCGAGCGGCGGTAGAGGTGTCGATTCCGGTCTCCGGAGCGTAGGCGGGAGAAGGGCGGCGAAGGTCGTCCCTCTCCTCTTGTCGCGTCGTGCGATGCTTCGTTCTGGAGCTGGTCTGCCCCCTTGCTTTCCCCACCCGCCGTCCGCAGACTGGAGATTGCCCGATGACAGAGCCCCACAAGACGATAGTCGGAGCATCAGATCGGCCGCTGATCATCGGGAATATCTTGATTCCCTGCTACGTGCTGGAAGACGAAACCCGTGTGCTCGGCCAACGCGGCGTCTCTTCAAGCGTGAATGCCGTGCGGGGCGGGCCGAGAGGCCAATCGAACCTTGGCGCCGAAATGCCGCGAATTGCCAGCCAGAATTGACTAAACCCCCATATTTCCAGCGACTTGGATATGGCGCTCAAATCGCCGATCCTGTTCCAGCCGCCCTCTGGCCCGCCGACCGCCTGCGGTTATCCCGCAACCCTGCTGGCGGGTCCCTGTGGAGTCGATCATGGAGGCGGATCTTGAAGGCGAAACGACGCCGCGACAACAGGCCATCGTGGATTGTGCCCTGACTCTAATGCTCGGTGTTGCGACGGTCGGCAATTTCGCACGCGTCGACGAGGCCACAGGGTATCACGAATTCCGGGCGCGTCAGGCGCTCGCGACGATCCTCGAAGAGTTCATTACCAAGGAAAGGCGTCCGTGGACACGGACTTTCCCGTTCGAGTTCTACCAACTGCTCTACAAGCTTCGCGGATGGCATGGGCCCGACGGCCGCGACACGAACGACATCGTTCATGAGCGACTTGCTCCCGGCATTCCAGCCGAACTGCAACGGATCAATCCGACCCTGCCGGCCGGCGGAAGACACGACAAACATCATCATTGGTTCGCGCCGGAGCACGAACCAATGGGCGATCCGCCAAGCCTGAATCTTGGACGGGGCGAAAAGCCCGCTGGAGGGAATGAGGCACGGGTCGGCAGAGTCCATCAGGGCCGGCAGGCGCGAGCTCTGCACAAACAGGCCGAATATAGAACCGCAAGCTGCCGACGCCGAAACGCCGAAGCGACCTTGGCAATGGGCAGGCGTCCATACAGTCCGAGATGAAGACTAGCACTACCCATGCCGCATAAGTCGTTGCAGTGTAATGGTGGTTCCACTTTCTTTCACGTTTCCTGCTCTATTCTGAGTTGATATCCGACACACCATTCAACGAGTGTTGCGTAGCCGCGCCTCATGACCTTGGTTCCCGGAGGCGGTCCCCTGGAGCGATGGATATGCCCGCCGATCCGGGCCACCGTCAGGACGGCGGCGGCGAGGGTCTCGGGAGGCGCGGCGTTCGTGGACGCCTGCGCGGCGGGCGGGGTGCGGCGCCTGGTGCTGACCTCGAGCGCGGCGGTGCATGGCGCGGGGCCCGGTCCGGCGGGCGCCTACGGGGCGGCCAAGCGCGCGGCCGAGGAGCGGGTGCGGGCGGCGTTCGCGGGGTCGGGCCGGAGTCACGCGGTGCTGCGCTGTTTCAACGTCGCCGGGGCCGACGCGGCACTTCGCGCGGGGCCGCGGCGAGGACGCGGTCTGGTGCAGGCCGCGTGCGAGGCGGCGCTGGGCCTGCGCGGGGGCGTCACGGTGTTCGGCACCGACTGGGACACCGCCGACGGCACCTGCGTGCGCGACTTCGTGCATGTCTGCGACGCGGCGGCGGCCCATGTGGCTGCGCTCCGTGCGCTGGCGCGCGGGGCCGGGAGCCTGACGGCGGATGTCGGGACCGGGCGGGGGCACTCGGTGCGCGAGGTACTGGCGGCGGCCCTTCGACCTCGCCCTGCTGGGGTTCGCGCTGGTGCTGCTGGCGCCGGTGTGGGCGCTGCCGGGCGACGCAAGGATCACGCGCGTGGGGCGGGCGCTGCGGCGCTTCCATCTCGACGAGCTGCCGCAGGCGGTGAACGTGCTGAGGGGCGAGATGAGCCTGGTCGGACCGCGCCCGGCGCGCCCGGCGCTGGCCGCGCACATCGAGCGGGAGATACCCGGGTTCGCGGCGCGGCTTCGGGTGCGCCCGGGGGTGGCGGGCCTCGCGCAGGCGAACGGGGCCGGCTGGCGGGATCCGGCGCTGAAGCTCTACTACGACAACCTCTACATCGCCGCCATGGGCCCGTGGCTCGACCTGAAGCTTTGCGCGCGCTGCCTCCTGAAGGCGCTTGGGGCGCGCCCGGCGCCAAAGCCATGACTGCGCACCGGGCGGCACTGTGGCGCGATCCGGAGCGGCTGCTGCTGCCGCCGATCCGGATGGGAATCGCGCTCGTCCTGCTCACCCCGCTGGTGACGGCGCCGTGGACGCTCTACCCGTTCAGCGTCGGCAAGGCGCTCTGGGCGCGGGTGCTCATCGCCGTCGTGTTCGCGCTGTGGGCGGTGCTGGCGCTGATGCGGTCGGGCTGGCGCCCGCCGCGGAGCGCGCTGCTCTGGGTACTGGCCGCCGGGCTCGCCGCGGCGCTGCTCTCGGCGGTCTTCGGGGTGAGCCCGCAGCACAGCCTGTGGTCGACCTACACGCGCATGCAGGGGATCGTGAACGCGGCGCACTGGGCCGCCTTCGCCCTGGTGGTCGCCTCGGTGGCGCGCACGTGGGCGGACTGGACGCGGCTGCTCAACGCCAATCTCGCGGTCGGGCTCGCCGTCTCGGCGTTCGCGATCGTGCGCTTCGCCGCGCCGGAGACCCCGCTGCCGTTTCCCTTCCGCGAGGGCTACTGGCCGCGGATCGGGGCGAGCGCGGGCAACCCGATCCTGCTCGGCGCGTATCTTCAGGCGATCGCGCTGCTGGCGATCGGGTTTCTGGTGCGCTCGTGCTGCGCGCCGCCCGCGCCTGCGCCGGAGGCGGCCCGGTACCGGAAGCCGGCGGCGCGCCGGCGGCGCGCGCGCGAGTCGCGGAAGGTCACCGCGCCCCCGGCCCCCGGGGACGGGTGGTGGCGGCGGCTGTTCTGGGCGGCGACGGCGTGCTCGGCGCTCGCCGGGCTCACGCTGACCGGCTCGCTCGGGGCGGGCGCGGGGCTCGGGGCGGGGCTGGGTGCGGCCTGCCTGCTCTACGCGCTGTTCGGGCGCGCGCGCCGTGCGCGGCGCCTGGGGCTGGCCGGGCTCGGGGCGCTCGGCGCGTGCGCGCTCGTCCTCGCGCTGGTGCTGGCGCTGCGCGGCGGCGAGGCGCCGGCGCCGGCGGCGGAGCCGGACCGGACGGCCGGGGAACAGAGCGTCCGCCCGACCTTGCGCGGCGGCAACGTGATGCTCGAACGCGCGACCAGCGCCGAGTGGGTCGGGTTCACTCTCGGCAACCGGCTGCGCAGCTGGGAGGCGGGGCTCAAGGCGTTCGCCGAGCGCCCGCTGCTGGGCTGGGGTCCGGACAACTACTTCGTGGCCTCGGCGAGGCACCTGTCGGCGCCCCGCGAGCGGACGCGGGTGCAGGACCACGCGCACAACCTCCTCGTCGAGGAGGCGGCCGGCAAGGGGGCGCTGGGGCTCGCCGCCTGGCTCGCGCTGTGGGGCCTGACCGGGCTCGTCGTGCTGCGCGCCGCGCGGCGCATCGGGGATGCGCGCGAGCGCGCGCTCGCGGTGTTCGCCGGCGCGGTGCTGGCGGGCTGGTTCGTGCAGGGCCAGACCTCGTTCTACAGCGCCGAGAGCTGGCTCCAGCACATGCTGCTGCTCGGCTTCCTCACGCACATCGAGGCCGCGATGCGCGCGGCCCGGGAGGCAGAGGCGCCGCGCCGGCTGCCGGCCGCGCTGCGCCTCGCGGCGGCGCTTCCCCTTCCCGTGTCGCTCCGGCGGGCCGGGCTGCGCGCGCTCGGCGCGATGCGTACCGCCCTGCCGCGCATCCGTCCCGGGATGCGCGTCGCGGCCGGGGCGGCGGCGCTCGGCGTGGCGGGCGCGTCGATCGCCTCCAGCGCCGCTATCCACGCCGGCGCCGCCGCGATGTGGCGCGCCGACCACGGCGGGCCCTTCATCGCCGAAGTCGAGC
>JAPOPO010000131.1 GCA_026712885.1 Rhodospirillales bacterium
CCACGGCGAGCCTCTCCCCCAGCAGAAGAAAGACCCCGGTGAGGATGTCCTCCCCCGGGGTCTGCCCGCCAAACCCGAGGGCGAGGCCCGCGACGCCGACCCCCGCCAGCACCGGCGCGATATCGAGGCCGATCTCGGAGAGGATCATCAGCGCCGCGATCATGCCGACAACGACGCGGAGCGCGTTGCGCGCGAGCCGCAGCAGGGTGCGGGCGCGCTGGCTCCGCTCCGCCAGCTCGCCCGTCTCGTCGCCCTGCGTGAGGTAGCGGTCGATGAGGGTCGTCGCCACCTCGAGCACGATCGTCGCGATCAGGGCGATGGCGACGATCGAGGCGAGCGTGGCAATCACGGCGGTGCCCGTCTCGCTCGCGAGCCAGGTGAAGATATCGGCGTTCCACGCTTCGAGGATGAGGCAGAGCCCGAGCAGCAGGATCACCGCCTGCGCCGCCCGGCGCGCCACCGGCAGGTAGCGGTTGACCCGCACCTGCAGCCCCGGGTAGCGCTCGTGCAGCTCGGCACGGATGCGGAAGCCTCGCTCGAAGCCGCGCCTGACGCCTGCGAAGCCGAAGCCCGTGGCCCAGGCGATCAAGAGAGTGAGCGCGCTCCCCTTGATCAGGAAGAGAAAGCCGTCGAGCCCATCGGCCGCCGCCAGCAGTCCGCCGGCAACGACGTAGAGGATGGCCGGGATGTGCCAGAAATCCGCGAGCTTGCCCAGGAACGCGAAGACCCGGAGGTGCGCCCGTGTGCCGCTGGTCCGCCCGGTCTCGTGCAACCAGCGAGCGAACGCCAGGCGGTTCTGCAGGATGAACGTGATGAGGAGCCCGACCAGGAGGATACCGAGCAGGCGAATTAGCGCGTCGTGGCCGCTCTCAGGCAGGCCGAGCAGCAGCGCCGCCTGGCAGAAAACGTAGCCATAGGCTCCGATGTTCACGAGGCGCCGCCACCAGACCGAGCAATAGGCGGCGTTCTCGTCACTGATCGGGGCAAGGCGGAGCTGCGGCGCATAAGGCGCCAGCACCAGGGTGCCGGCTGCCTTGACCACGCTCACGATGAGATGCGCGTTGATGATCGCGAGTGCGATCACCCGCACAGCATCGGCCGGCGATATGACGGTGAGGACGCCGTAGGCCACGCCGGCTGCGATCAGGTTGGGTGCCGCTCTGAGCACTGCGTGATAGAGCAGCAGTGCCGGCCGGAGCCAGAGGGAGGGAGCCTCCCGCCGCTCCACCCGGCGCCTTAGCGTGGCAAGCGCGTAGAAGGCGATCAGGCCGGCGATGATCCCGCCGGCAATGACGGCAACAAGCTTGCCGAAGGAGATCAGCCAGGCGTCGCGCTCGCTCGGCTCGCCCCAGTGCTCGACCAGCCAGGCGATGGCATCCGGGATGCCGGCGATCTCCCGAGCGAGCTCGATAATATGCTTGCCGAGGACGGCGACACCGTCCGAGATCGCGCGCATGGCGGACGCGCCCTCGGCATCCTCGCTCGCCTCCCTCGCCTGCTGCGCCTCGAGCGCGGTCTTGAGGTCGGCGATGAAGCGTTCGCGCTGCTCCGGCGACTCGAGTGTTTCGACCAGGCTTTCGAGGGCCTGAGCGTTGGCCGCGTCGGCTGCGGGCGTGCCTTCCTGGGCGAGCGCCGGCGCGCTCGCGGCGAGCCACAGTGTCGCCAGCAGCAGCGCAGCAGCACCCGCGAAGCACGCGCGCGGAGCACGATTCGCGGGCCGCTGGACACCCCGCGTGAGCGCGTGCCAGAGTGCCGCCGCCATGCGATGCACCGGGAGAGACGACATGGCGGTGACTATTTACCACAACCCGCGCTGCTCCAAGTCCCGTCAAGCATTGCAGTTGTTGCGGGACCGGGGCATCGAGCCGGAGATCGTGGAGTATCTGAAGACGCCGCCCTCGGCCGACGAGATGGACGCCGTGCTCGCCAAGCTCGGGATCGAACCCCGCGCGCTGATGCGCACGAAGGAGACCGCCTACCGTGATGCCGGCATGGCCGACGAGGGCCTCTCCCGCCGCGTGCTGATCGACCTCATGGTGGCCAATCCCATCGTCATCGAGCGGCCCATCGTCGTGAACGGCGCCCGCGCGGCCCTCGGCCGGCCGCCCGAGAGCGTGCTGTCGATCCTGTAGCCCCGAATCCGGTACCCGTGATCCTTCCGGTCGTCTTTCATCCTGACTACACGGTCCCTCTGCCGCCCGGCCATCGTTTCCCAATCGGGAAGTTCGGCCGGATCAAGGACGTGCTGCTGGAGGACGGTGTGATTCCGCCCGAGAGCCTTGTCGAGCCTCCGCCCGCGTCGCGGGAGTGGCTGACGCTCGCCCACCACGGCTTTTACGTCGACGCGGTGCTGACCCTCGCGCTCGACCGCCGCGCCATTCGCCGGCTCGGGCTGCCGCTGTCCGATGCTCTGGTGCGCCGCGGCCGCGCCGCCGTGGGCGGGACCGTGCTCACCGGCCGCCTCGCGCTTGAGCACGGGCTCGCCTGCAACACGGCGGGTGGCAGCCACCATGCCTTCGCCGGTCACGGCGCGGGCTTCTGCCTCTTCAACGATGTCGCCGTCGCGATTCAAGTGCTGCGTAGCGAGGGGCTGATCGAGCGAGCCCTGGTGGTCGACCTCGACGTCCATCAGGGCGACGGCACCGCCGCGATCTTTCAGGACGAGCCCGAGGTATTCACCTTTTCGCTCCATTGCGAAGCCAACTATCCGCCGGCCAAGGAGACCAGCGATCTCGACATCGGCGTCCCGCCCGGTACCGGCGACGACGTCTATCACTCGGTGCTGGCGACCCACCTGCCGGCTCTGCTCAGCGACCACCGCCCGGACATCGTGTTCTACAATGCCGGCGTCGATCCCCATGTGGAGGACAAGCTCGGCCGGCTCGCCCTCGGCGACGGCGGGCTCGCCCGGCGCGATCGCTACGTGATCGAGACCTGCCGCGAGGCTGGCGTGCCGGTCGCGTGTGTGGTGGGCGGCGGCTATGCCGACGATCTCGACCGCCTTGCGCGCCGGCACACGAGCGTCCATCGGGCCGCAGCCCTGGTGGCGGCTTCGGCGGACGGGCGGGCACGGGTGCGGGTTGCGGGAGGGCGAGCATGAAGGCGGCAGTGATCCACGGCTACGGCGAGGCCTTCGACACGATCGTGTACGAGGATGTGCAGACACCCGTCGCGGGCCCCGGCGAGCTCCTGATCAAGGTCCACGCCTCGGGCGTCAACCATTGCGACACCGACCTGCGCAAAGGGCACTTCGGCGTCGAAAGCCCGATGCCGCACGTCATGGGTGTGGATGCGGCGGGCGCCGTCGCCGACGTCGGCGCCGGGGTGACCGGGTTCGCCGAAGGCGACCGGGTCGCGCCGCACTTCATGCTGAGCTGCGGCACCTGCGGCGACTGCCGCGACGGCCGCGAGAACCTCTGCATGAACGCGGGCGTCCTCGGAGTCACCCATTGGGGCGGCTACGCGGAGTACGTGCGGGTGCGCTACGACCACGTCGTGCGCTTGCCCGACTCGCTCTCCTACGAGGACGCGGTGGCCGGCCAAATTCCCTTCGCCACCGCCTGGGAGGCGCTGATCGAGGAGATCGGCCTCCGCGCCGGCGAGACCGTGCTGATCACCGCGGCAGGCGGCGGAGTCGGCTCCGCCGCAGTTCAGATCGCCAAGCTCGCGGGCGCGCGGGTGATCGCCGCCGCTGGTTCCGAGGAGAAGCTGGAGAAGGCCCGCGCCCTCGGCGCCGACGCGGCGATCGACTACACGCACGAAGACATCGGCGGCGCGGCGCGGCGGCTCACCGACGGCCGGGGCGTCGATGCGGCGCTGGAGATGACCGGCGGCGCGATCCTGGTGGGCGCCATCGACGCGCTCGCGCCCGGTGCCCGGCTCGCCACCATCGGCGCCCACGGCGGCGAGCAGGTGGAGA
>JAPOPO010000263.1 GCA_026712885.1 Rhodospirillales bacterium
CTCCGCCACGACGAAGAAGCGCCACTGTCGGGGATCGGTGTGGTCGGCATGGTTATCATCGCTACCGTGCCAAGCGAAGACGTAGACATCCGCGTGTCGGCCTGGGGTATCGATCCACTCGCCTTCCCTGGTCCAGTAGCCGCTGCGGGGCGCGATGTCGAAGGCCGGAGTGCGTCGCGGCGGGGGCGGCCCCTTGTCCCATGTTTGCCGCGCCGCAGCCTGTTTGATCTCCAGCCGGGCGTGCGAAGGAGCGTGCTCGCAATCCCACGCCGCCCAATCCCACCCATCCATCCAGGTCAGGCGCCAATCGGCCCCGAGCGCTGATGCGATCATGCACTCGACATAGTCGCCTCGGCTGACGTTGTTCATGATCGGACCGGCGTACCGGCGCTTGAGCATGTCCAAGATGTCTTCGTGCTCTGGTGCTGTCATCGCGAACCTCCAATCTCGAACGAATAGACCATTGCTCTGCAATATGTGCGGCTCGCGCACATTCGGCGACCTTGCCCCGGCCGCACTCGCTGCGGGGAAGTTGTCCCCGCCTGACGCGCCGGCGCGGGCCGTCCGCGCCTTCCGCCGCGTCCGCTTCCGCCGCATCCTGCCTTGGCTCCGGGCGCGCGGAGTCGCGTCATCAGAGCACCGCGCACGTTCCGCGCGATCTTTATACCGCGCGCCGTTGGCGCGACTGTGCCGCACGCGTTCGGTGCGCCCG
This sequence comes from Rhodospirillales bacterium, assembly GCA_026712885.1. Classification (GTDB taxonomy): domain Bacteria; phylum Pseudomonadota; class Alphaproteobacteria; order UBA828; family UBA828; genus WTGU01. The sequence continues at coordinate 713 of JAPOPO010000263.1, forward strand.
GAGACCAGAACCAGGCAGAGGGGGAGCACTGCAATGCCGGCTGACGATCTGAGCCTCGCGATCCGCATCCGCGCCGACGCGCAGCAGGCGCTGGACGAGATGCGCAAGTTGAACGAGCGCCTCGGCGAGGCGGGCGGGCGCGGGCGCGAGGCCGCGCGCTCCCTCGGCGGCCTGGGCCGGGCCGCGCTGGAGGCGGCCGACGCGCACGAGGCCTTGCGCCAGCGCGTGGAGGCGACCTTCGACGCCACGGTCGAGCGCACGCGTGCGGCGGCGCGGGATCAGGCGGAGGCCGGCGAGAGCTGGATCGAGGGCGTGCGCGCGGCGCTGGAGCGGCTTCGCCGGGACTCCGATGGCACCGCCGACGAGACCCGCGCCGTCACCGTCGGCGCCTTCCGCTCCATGGAACACGCGGTCGCCCGGTTCGCCACGACGGGCAAGCTCTCGTTCTCCGGCTTCGTCGATTCCGTGATCGCCGACCTGGCCCGCCTGGCGGCGCGGCGCACCATTACCCGGCCGCTGACGGAACTCATCGCGGGCCTCCTGCCCGGCTCGCTCGGCGGCGGCGCGGCCGGCGGCGATGCGGCCGGCGGCGATGTGGCCCGGGCCGGCGGATCGAGCGCCGGCCGCGGCGCCGGGCTTCCGCGTGGAGGCGAGAGGGCCGCCCCGGCGGAGCGCCGCAGCATCGGGGCTGTGCTCGGCGAGGCCGCGCGCGCGTCGCAGGGCCAGGTGCGCGGACGCAGGGCGCCGCCCGCCATCTTCGACGGGGCGCCGCGCTTCCATGCTGGAGGCATTGCCGGCCCCCGGCCGCACGGCGGCATCGCCGGCCTTCGGGCGGACGAGATACCGGTGATCGTGCAGCGGGGCGAGGCGATCTTCACGCCCGATCAGGTGCGCGCCCTCGGCCAGCCCAGCGTCACGGTCCAGATCGAGAACCGCGGCACGCCCCAGCGCGAGGTGAGCAGCCAGGTCCGCCTCGACCCGCGCGGCCTGGTCGTCTCGATCGTGACCGACGATCTCATGCAGAACGGACCGATCCGCCAGACCCTGGCGCGCACGCTCGGCGGCGGCGGGACGTATTGAGCGGGCGGGCTAAAGCGCATCCGTTTCACACGGAAACGCTCTGACTCTTTGTCGCTCACGGCAGCCGGCCGTCCTGCGATCTCGCGCGCCTACCGGCACGACGGGCCGGCGCCTGCGCGGGCGCGCCGCATTCGCGGCGGGCCGCGGTTGCGGCCTGTCGCGCGTCCGTCAAAGACGGACACGCTC
>JAPOPO010000029.1 GCA_026712885.1 Rhodospirillales bacterium
CTCAGCAGCGTTCGGAGCCCATGAGCCGCCCATGCCGGAAGTGATGATCAACGGGCCCGAGGGCCGTCTCCAGGCGCGCTACCAGCAGTCCGAGGACCCGCGCGCGCCCATCGCGCTGATGCTGCACCCGCACCCGCAGCACGGCGGCACGATGAACAACAAGATCGTCCACGCGCTCTATCACGCCTTCCTGCGGCAGTCGTTCTCGGTCATCCGCTTCAACTTTCGCGGCGTCGGCCGCTCCCAGGGCCAGTACGACCACGGGCAGGGCGAGCTGAGCGACGCCGCCTCGGTGCTCGACTGGCTTCAGATACAGAATTCGGGTGCCGACCGCTGCTGGATCGCCGGCTTCTCTTTCGGCGCCTGGATCGCCATGCAGCTCCTCATGCGCCGGCCGGAGATCGAAGGCTTCGTCGCGGTCTCGCCACCGGCTAACAAGTTCGACTTCACCTTCCTCGCGCCGTGCCCGTCGTCGGGCCTGATCATCCACGGCGGGGCCGACGATCTGGTGCCCGAGCCCGAGGTGGAGGAGCTCGCGAAGAAGCTGCAGAGCCAGCGTCAAATCGAAATCGACTACGACGTGATCGAGAGCGCCGGCCACTTCTACGAGCGCGAGCTCGACACCCTGTCGGGGATCGTCGAGAGCTACGTCGCCCGCCGCATCGATTCAAGCGCCTAACCCGGGTGAAAGACTCCGCCGCTCACCGGACGGGCGACGCCCGTGGTGCGCGGCAGGCTGAGCGCGAGCCCGCGCCGGCTGCGCACGGCGAGGTAGCCGAAGGCCTGCGCCTCCAGCGCATCGCCCTGCCAGCCGACGCGCTCCACCGCATCGCAGGGCACGCCCAAGCGCTCCACGAGTGAGGCCATGAGCGCCGGGTTGTGCCGCCCACCGCCAGTCACCAGCCAGCGCAGAGGCGCCGCCGGCATGTGCGCGAGCGCACAGCGCACGGCTTTCGCCGTGAAGGCCACCAGGGTCGCGGCGCCATCGCCCGCCGATAGTCTGCTCACCGGCGCCGGGTCGAACGCGTTGCGGTCCAGTGACTTGGGCGGCGGGGCGTCGAAATAGGGGTGCGCCAGCAGGGTCTTGAGCGCGGCGCGGTCGACCGTGCCCGAGCGTGCCAGCCTTCCGTCGCGGTCGAAGGCGGCGCCGGTCTTGCTCAGCACACAGTCGTCGATCAGCGCGCAGCCGGGGCCGGTATCGAAGGCCAGCAGGTCCGCGTCGGCCGGCCCGCCGATCCAGGTGACGTTGGCGACACCGCCGAGGTTGAGCACGGCGAGGGGCGCGGCGAGACCGCTCCGCCGGGCAAGCGCCGCATGAAAGAGCGGCACGAGCGGCGCCCCCTGCCCGCCCGCAGCCACATCGTTGCTGCGAAAATCGTTCACCACGTCGATCCCGAGCCGGCGGGCTAACTCTGCGCCGTCTCCGATCTGGAGGGTCAGCCCGGCCTCGGGCTCGTGACGGATCGTGTGGCCGTGGAAGCCCGCGACACCGATCTCCTCCCTGCGCACGCCGACCTCGGCGAGCAGCGCTTCGGCGGTATCCGCGTGGAACGCGGTCAGCGCGCGCTCCGCGTTTTCGCGTTCGCCCCGCCCCTCGATCACCGCCCGAAGCCGCTCGCGCAGATCCTCCGAATAGGGGGCGGTGCGCCACGGGCCGAAGCCCGAGACGGTGACGCCGTCGGTCTCGATCAGCGCCGCATCGACGCCGTCGAGCGAGGTTCCGCTCATCATGCCCAAGGCCCAGACGGGCCCATCCGGCTGAGCCCCGCTCATCCGTGCCACGCGGACGGACAGGCGCCGCGTTGTCCGCGCGCAGGCCCTGTGATACATGACCGCGCGCCCCGGCGCCCTGCGTGGGCCGCCGGGCGGTACGGCAGCCAGCGGGTCGAGCGACGGTGTTCTCCTCCGAATTCATGCGCGTGCTGTCGGAGCGCGGCTACATCCACCAGTGCACCGACGACGCGGCGCTCGATGCGCTGGCCGCGCAGGAGCGCGTCACCGCCTACATCGGCTTCGACTGCACCGCCGACAGCCTGCACGTCGGCAGCCTCGTGCAGATCATGATGCTGCGCTGGCTGCAGAAAACGGGTCACCAGCCCATCGTGCTCCTCGGCGGCGGCACCACCAAGATCGGCGACCCGAGCGGGCGCGACGAATCGCGCTCGCTGCTCACCGAAGACGCCATCGCCGCCAACAAGATGGGCATCCGGCGCTCCTTC
>JAPOPO010000181.1 GCA_026712885.1 Rhodospirillales bacterium
CAGCTCGACCGCCGTCATGAGCATTCCGGGGGTACAGAAGCCGCACTGCAGGCCGTGCTTCTCCCAGAAGGCCTCCTGCAGCGGGTGCATGTCGTCAACTCCGCCGAGGCCCTCGATGGTGCGGACCTCCGATCCCGCCGCCTGGACGGCGAGCATCAGGCAGGAGCGCGCGGCCTCGCCGTTCACCAGCACGGTGCAGGCGCCGCAGACGCCGTGCTCGCAGCCGACGTGGGTGCCGGTGAGCCCGAGCTGCTCGCGCAGGAAGTCGCTCAACAGCATGCGCGGCTCGGCTTCGCCGGCACGGCGCTCGCCGTTGACGACAAGCTCGACGTTGCGTGGCGTCGTCATCTCCGCCTCCCTTCAGTTGCAGCGGGAGGCGGCATCGGCAAGAGCGCGCCGGGTGAGGCTGCGCACCAGATCGCGCCGATAGTCCGCGTCCGCATGAAAATCTTCGCTGGGGTCGATGCTGTCCGCCGCAGCCGCAGCCGCCTGGCGGAAGGCGTCGTCACCCGGTGCTGCGCCCGTGAGCGCGTCCTCGGCGGCGTGCGCCCGGTGCGGCCCGTCGCCCACGCCGGCGCAGACGATCCGTGCGCTGGTGCAGGCGCCGTCCGCGACCTGGATCGTCGCGCCCACGGCCACGTAGGCGAAGTCGCCCTTGCGCGGGCTCACCTCGTGAAAGCCCGCACCCTGGCCGGCCGGCGCCTGCGGCACGCGGACCTCGACCAGCAGCTCGCTGGCTTCGGCTGCCGTCGAGAGTGTGCCGGTGAAGAAGTCCGCCGCGCCGACGGTGCGCGTACCGCCCGAACTCTGCAGCACCATCTCCGCATCGCTCGCCAGCGCCACCGCCGGCATCTCAGATGCTGGGTCGTTGTGGCAGAGATTGCCGCAGAGGGTGCCGCGATTGCGGATCGGCCCGTGGGAGACGTAGGGATAGGCCTCGGCCATCAGCGGCGAGGCCTCGCGCACGGCGGCCGATTTCAGCACCGCCTTGTGCCGCGCCAGCGCGCCGATTCTGAGCTGCCCGTCCTCCAGGTTGATGGAATCGAGGCCCGGCAGGCGATTGATGTCGATCAGCACGCCAGGGTGCAACGCCCTGAGGTTCAGCATCGGCACGAGGCTCTGACCGCCCGCGATCACCTTGGCCGCCTCGCCGTGCTCCGCAAGGAGCGCTAGCGCCTCCTCCAAGGTCTCCGGACAGCAGTAGTCGAACGGTGGCGGTTTCATCCAGTCTCTCCCCTGTTCTGACCCGCAGCCCGGTGGCGAGCCGGCCAACTCCCTCTGCCGGTCAGTCTAGAGCAAGCCCGCGCCCTCTTCCAAGCCGAGCACGGCGCGGCCGTGCTGCGCGCCGGCGATATCGAAGTTGAACGAGATATGCGCGTTGATCGCGTGGACATCGCGGAAGTAGCGCCGCATCGGGTTGCGCTCGTAGAGCGCGGCACCGCCGACGCGCGCCGGCTGGAGCACGCGGAAGAGGCCGTTCTCGTGGAACGCCGCCTCGGTCTCGGCCGGAAGGGGGCCCGTGCCTCTCGACCTCTCACGCTACCCGCATCTGCCCCGGCCCTTCGTCGCCGCCACCCGGGCCGCCGATTATGCCACCCTGCTGGCCGGAGGGGCCGACCATGGCTGAGCCGCCCCGCATCCTGCTCGAACATCACCTGAAGAAGCTCAAGCTGCCCACCTTCCTGCGGGAATACGAGAAACTGGCGCGCCAGTGCGCGACCGAGGGCCTGGATCATGTGCAGTTCCTGGCCCGGCTGGTGGAGATGGAGATGATCGACCGCGAGCGCCGCCTGGTCGAACGCCGCATCAGGCAGGCCAGGTTCCCCGTC
>JAPOPO010000139.1 GCA_026712885.1 Rhodospirillales bacterium
AGCGCCATGCGCTACACGACCGTGGAGCTCGGCGAGCTGGAGGCACGGATTACCGGCGCGGCCGACAAGGCGCTCAGCCTGGAGCAGGCGCACTTCGACGACCTCCGCGCCGATGTCGTCCGCCGGGCCGAGGATATCGCGCGGGCCGCCGGCGCGCTGGCCGCGCTCGACGTGGCCCAGGGGTTGGCGCAGCTCGCCGTCGAGCGCCGCTATACGCGGCCTATTGTCGACGACACGACCGCCTTCGAGATCAAGGGCGGCCGGCACCCGGTGGTGGAAGCCATGGGCGCAGGCGGGGACACACCCTTCGTCCCCAACGATTGCGACCTGGGCGAGGACGCCCGGATCTGGCTGGTCACCGGCCCCAACATGGCCGGCAAGAGCACCTTCCTGCGCCAGAATGCGCTGATCGCGGTGCTGGCGCAGATGGGCTCCTTCGTGCCCGCCGCCTCCGCCCGGATCGGCGTGGTGGACCGGCTCTTCTCCCGCGTCGGCGCGGCCGACGACCTCGCGCGTGGGCGTTCCACCTTCATGGTGGAGATGGTGGAGACCGCCGCCATCCTCAATCAGGCCGGCGCGCGCGCGTTGGTGATCCTCGACGAGATCGGCCGCGGCACCGCCACTTACGACGGGCTCTCCATTGCCTGGGCCGCGATCGAGCATCTGCACGACGGCAATCGCTGCCGCGCCCTCTTCGCGACCCACTATCACGAGCTCACCGCGCTCGCCCAGAAGCTCGACCGGCTCGCCTGCCACACCATGCGGATCAAGGAGTGGAAGGGGAGCGTGGTGTTCCTGCACGAAGTGGCGCCGGGTGCGGCGGATCGCTCCTACGGCATTCACGTGGCGCGCCTCGCGGGGCTGCCCGAGGCGGTTCTGACCCGCGCGGAGGCGGTGCTGGCGGTGCTGGAGCAGGGCGAGAAGGCCTCCGCCGCCGCCAGGCTCGCGAACGACCTGCCCCTCTTCCAGGCCCGACCGGCTCCCGCGCTGCCTGAGCCCCCGCCCGATCCGCTCCGCGCCCGCCTCGCAGCCATCAACCCCGACGACCTCACGCCCAGGGACGCGCTGGAACTCGTCTACGCGCTCCGCGCCGGGCTCGACGACGATGAGGAGGGGCCAGCGCCCTGACCGGCCGCGCCCTGCTCACGAGACGGCGTCCCCGCGCCGTTCAAGTCCGCCGCGCAAGTGCGCTACTATGGCGGCTTCGCGGGCGGCCGCAGGCCGCATCAGCGCGGCGGAGGCCAAGGGGGAGCTGAGGGATGGAGTTCGGGATTGCCTTCAAGGGCGACATAGGGGTCGAGCGCACCGTCGCCATCGCGCGCCAGTGCGAAGTGGCGGGCTTCGACTATGTCTGGTTCTTCGATTCCCACATCCTCTGGTCGGACTGCTACACCAAGATGGCGGTCTGCATGGCGAATACCGAGCGTGTGCGCTACGGCCCGCTGGTGACCAACCCCAAGGTGCGCGACTGGTCGGTGGCGGCGAGCCTCTTCGCCACGCTGAGCGACATCGGTCGCGGGCGCTTCGACATCGCGGTCGGCCGCGGCGACAGCTCCATGAGGGTCATGGGCAAGTCGCCGGCGACGCTGGCCTACACCGCCGAGTTCTGCAATGCGATGCGCAAGATGGTGGCGGGCGATACCGTGCAGTACGCGGACTGCCCCGAGCCGGTCTACATGGAATGGGTCGCGGGCCACCCCATGCCGGTCTGGTTCGCGGCCTACGGGCCCAAGGCGCTCAAGACGGCGGGTGAGGTCGGCGACGGGCTCATCATCCAGCTTGCCGACGTCGGCCTCTGTGAGTGGTTCGGCAGCCAGGCCAAGGTGGCGGGCGAGGCCGCCGGCCGTGACATGGGGGGCTACCGGGTGCTCTCGGCCGCCCCGGTCTGGGTCGGCGACAAGGAGGCCGGTGTCGCGCAGACCAAGTGGTTCCCCGCGCTGGTCGGCAACCACGTGGCCGACATCGTGGAGAAGTACGGCGCCGGCACCGACCTCGTGCCCGACAGCCTCACCGCCTACATCGAGGCGCGGCGCGGCGCGGGCGCGGGCGGCGAGGGCTACAACTACCGCCAGCACGCCGACAAGGTCTCCGACAACACCTATTACATCACGCCGGAGATCACGGACTCCTTCTGCATTCTGGGCAAGCCCGACGAGCACGTGGCCAAGCTCAAGGCACTGGAGGCGTCGGGCGTGACCCAGTTCACGATCTACCTCACCAACGGCTCCGAGGAGCGCATCGTCGCCGACTACGGCGACCACGTGATCCCCGCGTTCCGCTGAGGGCGGAACTCTTATTTCTTAACCCTCAGGCGCCGGGCGCTCGCTCCGCTCGCTTGGCTACGCGCCATTCGGCGCGGCGCGCAGTCGCACGCTCCGGCCCGCTTCGCGGCCCGGTCCCTCTCAAGTTGCACATTCGGTCTGCTGCCTGGTGCCTGATGCGTCAGGACTCTGCACGCCCCTCGATCATCGCGAGGATGGCGGGCGGGTCGAGGGGGACGGCGCGGACGGTCGCGCCGAAGGGCTCCAGCGCGTCCTCGACGGCGCCGGCGAAGGCCGCAGCGGCCGGGATTGCGCCGCCCTCCCCTACCCCTTTGACCCCCAGAGGGTTGAGGCTGCAACGGCTCTCCATGTGATGGATCTCGATGGGCGGGATCTCCATGGCCGTCGGGATCAGATAGTCCATGAAGGTCGTGACCAGCGGCTGGCCGTCCTCATCAAACCTGAGCTTCTCGTAGAAGGCACCGCCGATGCCCTGCGCCGTGCCGCCGAGTATCTGACCCTCGACGATGGTGGGGTTGATCATCACCCCGCAGTCGTGGACCACGACGTATGTCTCGATCTCCACCATGCCGGTGGCGATGTCCACGACCACGACCGCGCCGTGGACCCCGCTCGCAATCGCGCCATCGGGGGAGCGGTAGTAGTCGGCGGCGCGGAGACCCGGCTCGGCGCCCGCTTGAAGCGTGTTGATGGGATTGGCCGCGTACGCGAGTGCAGCGAGAGTCACCGCCATCTGCGGCGCGCCCTTCACGTGCACGGCGCCATCCGCCAGCACCAAGTCCTCGGGCGCCACCTCCAGCTCCTCCGAGGCAAGGTCGAGCGCCTTGGCGCGGACCGCCTTGGCCGCACCGAGCGCAGCACTACCCCCCACCACGGCCGCGCGGCTGGCGAAGGTGCCGACGCCCCAGGCGAAGCGGTCGCTCCGCCCGCTCTCGACCACCACCTGCTCCGGTGCGACGGCGAGCGTCTCCGCCACGATCTGTGTAAGCGTGGTGTGGTGGCCCTGCCCCTGCGAGGGAAAGCCGGTCGCCACGTGCACGTGGCCGGTGGGTTCCACGCGGACCTCCACCCCCTCGTAAGGAGAGATGCCAGTGCCCTCGACGAAGAAGGCGATGCCGGCGCCGCGGAAGATTCCCTGCTCGCGTTCCGCCGGCTGGCCGCGCTTCACGCCCGCGTAGTCAAGCGCGTCGACTGCCTTCGCGAGCTGCAAGGGATAGTCGCTGTCCCGATGGATGAACGGGGTGTTGCCCTGGAAGATGCGGCCCGAATCCCAGGGGCAGTCCTCGGGCCGCACCAGATTGCGCCGCCTGATCTCGGCCGCGTCGAGGCCGAGCGCGCGGGCCACGTGGTTCATGGCCGCTTCCGTGACGAAGTTGCCGTGCGGCTGGCCGGCGCCCCGGTAAGGGCTCACGACCGGCGTGTTGGTGTAGACCGCCTCGTATTCGGTGTGTACCGCCGGGATCTTGTAGGGACCCGGCAGGATGGCCTGGGCGCACTGGGCGTTGATGGGGCCGTAGGGGCAGTAGGCGCCGCTGTCGTAGAGGAAGCGGTCCTTGATGCCCAGGATGCGCCCGTCCCTGGTCGCCGCCACCTCGATACGGTGCACCATCAGCCGCTCGTGATTGGAGCCGATGAAGTGCTCTCGACGGTCCTCGATCCACTTGACCGGGCGGTCCAGCAGGCGGGCGGCGAAGGGGATCAGCAGTTCCTCAGGGTAGACCAGGAATATCTTGACGCCGAAGCCGCCGCCGACATCCGGCGCGATCACGGTGACGGCGGCTTCCGACAGCCCCAGCTTGTCCGCAATGACACCGCGGGCCGAGACCGGCGCCTGGGTCGTGTCCCAGATCGTGATCGTGTCGAGGCTCGCATCGTAGCGGGCGACGACGCCGCGGGTCTCCATCGGCTGCGCTGCGCCCCGCTCGGGCCTGAGCTCCTCGCGCAGCACGAAGTCGGCGGCAGCGAAGGCGCTCTCGATATCACCGGTGTTGTCGGCGGTGCGGCAGGCGACATTGGAATCGGTGTCGTCGTGAACCAGCGGCCCGCCCGGCGCCGCTGCAGCCACGAGATCCACCGCCGCCGCCCCGGGCGCATAGTCGACCTCGATCAGGTCGAGCGCGTCCTCGGCGAGATAGCGGCTGTCGGCCACCACCAGCGCCACCGCCTCGCCGACGAAGCGAACCTGGCCTGGCGCAAGCGCTCGATGGGTGCGTGGATGGATGAAGCCGGGATCCTCGTTGAGCAACGGCATCGGCATGTTGGCGGCACCCAGGTCCTCGTGGGTGATCACCGCTTGCACGCCAGGGAGTGCAAGCGCCGCGCGCGCATCGATGCGCGTGAAGCGCGCCTTGGCGTGGGGGCTGCGGAGCACGGCGGCGTGCAGCATGTCGGACAAGTGAACGTCGTCGATGAAGCGCGCGCGCCCGGTGAGAAGCCGTTCGTCCTCGCGCCGTTCGACCGGCTCGCCGATCAGGCGCGTGGTCATGGTTCCTCGCCCCGCAGCATCGCCGCAGCCCGGCGCACCGCCGCTACGATCTGCTGGTAGCCGGTGCAGCGGCAGAGGTTGCCCGAGAGCGCTTGCCTGATCTCAGTGTCGCTCGGCGCCGGGTTTGCAGCGAGGAACGGTTTCAGGGTCATCAGGATGCCGGGGGTGCAATAGCCGCATTGCAGCCCGTGCTCACGGCGGAACGCCTCCTGCAGCGGGTGCAGCGTCTCGCCGTCCGCGAGTGATTCCACCGTCTCGATGGAGGCGCCGTCCGCCTGCACCGCAAACATGAGGCAGGAGCGCACAGGTGCGCCTTCCAACAACACCGTGCAGGCGCCGCAGACGCCGTGCTCGCAGCCGACATGGGTGCCGGTGAGCCTCGCTTCGTGCCGGATGAAGTCCGAGAGCAGGAGTCTGGGTTCGACGCTCCGCTCGTGCGCCTCGCCGTTGATGGTCACACGGACCGGATGACCGTGATCCGCCATTCAGCGCCCCAACCTCATGGCCGCATCGCGGCAGGCGCGCTGGGTAAGCGCCGCCACAAGACGCTGCCGATACCAGGCTGGCGCGTGAGGATCGTCCGCCGGCTCGGAGGCTTCGGCCGCGGCGTTGCCCGCAACCTCGCACGCATCGCCCTCCGTGCCCCGCTCGGTAAGCACCACCTCCGCCCCACGCATGCGTACAGGCCCCTCACCAGTTCCCGTGACCACGACACGGGCGTCGATACCGCCAGCGCCGGAGGGCCGCAGCAGCACCGCGACCGCAATCAGCGCGAAGTCCCCCTGCCGGCGCGCGGCCTCCCGAAAGCCCCAGCCGGTGCCCTCGGGCAGCGCCGGAATCCTAATTTCGGTCAGAAGCTCGTCGGGCGCGAGCGCCGTCTCCATCGTGCCCGCACAGAAATCTTGGGCCTGGATGGTACGGGTGCCCTTAGATCCTCGCGCGGTCATTTCGGTGTCGAGAGCCAGCATCACTGCCGGCAACTCCGCCGCCGGGTCGTTGTGCGCAAGGCTGCCGCCGATGGTGCCGCGGTTGCGAATCTGAGGATGGGCGATGTGGCCGATGGCTTCGGTCAGCAGCGGCCAGCCGCGCCCCACGTCCGGATCGGCCTCGACCGCCGCCTGGCGCGCCATGGCGCCAATACGGAGCGCGCCATTCTCCACTGCAATTTGGCCGAGCGCGGTGATGCGGTTGAGATCGACCAGGACGGCGGGCCGGGCCAGGCGGAAGTTGAGCAGCGGCACCAGGCTTTGCCCGCCGGCGAGCGGCCGCGCGTCTGCGCCGTGCGCCGCGAGCAGGGCAACGGCGTCTGCCACCTCGGTCGGGCATTCGTAGGCGAACGGCGGCGGCTTCATGACCTCGCGCGACCCGGCTGTCGACCCAAGTGTCCCGATCTTATACCGGCGCGCGGCGGCCGGTCAGTCCGCGCTGTCATCGCCGTCGAGCCCGGCGCGCAGCGCGTAGACGAGCTCCAGAGCATCCCGCGGCGTGAGGTCGTCGGGATTGATGGCGGCGAGACGGGCGCGAAGCGGATCGGGCGCGGGTTCGGCGGGCGCCGGCACCGGACGGGTCTGGAAGAGGGGCAGGTCGTTTGCGAGCCTGGCAGCGGCGGTGGCCTTCTCACCCTGCTCCAACAGCGCCAGCACCTCCTCGGCGCGGGTCAACACCGCCTCGGGCAGACCCGCAAGGCGTGCGACGTGGATGCCGTAGGAGCGATCCGCTGCACCCGGCGCCACCTCGTGCAGGAACACCACGCTCCCCTTCCACTCCTTGATCCGCATGGTGTGGCAGGCGAGCCGGTCGAGCTTTTGGGCGAGCGCGGTGAGCTCGTGATAGTGGGTCGCGAAGAGAGCGCGGCAGTGATTGCTGTCGTGCAGATGCTCGATCGCGGCCCAGGCAATGGAGAGTCCGTCGTAGGTGGCGGTGCCGCGCCCGATCTCGTCGAGGATCACCAACGCGCGCTCGCCGGCCTGGTTGAGGATGGCGGCGGTCTCCACCATCTCCACCATGAAGGTGGAACGCCCACGCGCGAGATCGTCGGCTGCGCCGACGCGGGAGAACAGCCGGTCCACCACGCCGATTCGGGCCTCGTCGGCGGGCACAAACGAGCCCATCTGAGCCAGAACCGCAATCAGCGCGTTCTGGCGCAGGAAGGTGCTCTTGCCGGCCATGTTGGGGCCGGTAACCAGCCAGATCCGGGCGTCCTCGCCCAGGCCGCAATTGTTGGGGACGAAGGGGGTCTCCCCGCCCGCGCCCATGGCCTCCACCACCGGGTGCCGGCCACCCTTGATCTCGAAGGCTGTGGAATCGTCCACGAGAGGCCGCGCGTAGCGTCGCTCGACAGCGAGCTGCGCCAGTCCCTGGGCCACGTCGA
>JAPOPO010000058.1 GCA_026712885.1 Rhodospirillales bacterium
CAGCCCCTGCGGGGCGGCAGGCCGCTGCGCGGCGGCAGGCAACTGCGTTGCGGCGGGCGACTGCGTTGCGGCAGAGCCGTTCGTCTCGGCGGGACCCGCTTGCCCGACCGAGGGCGCGATCCATTCCGCCGCCAGCGACAGCAGTTCGTCCGGCTCGATTCGCCGGGCCTGAGCGCCGCTCGACGCAAGCGTGCCCTCGAGCGCACGGCGGAACGCGCCCAGCGACGTCTCCGTCGCCGTCGTGGGCACGCCCGCCAGGCCCGCGGTGACGAACACGCGGTAGTCCGAGCACGTGAACGGCGGCCCGCCCGGGTGAAGCGCCCGCCAGCCGGCGTGAGCGAACAGCGCCTCGCGCCGCTCGGCGATCTCACGATGAAGCCCGCCCGCCTGGCGCCGGGCCGCGGCCCAGGCCGCCAGCGGCGCCCCGAACCTCGGACTCGCCCAGTGGATGACCTGCAGCGTGCACCGCTCCGGGGCCGCGTCCGCCAGCACGCCGGCGAGCGCGCCCAGCGTTTCGGCGTCGATCCCGGCGAACGGCGGCAGTTCGCAAACGAACCCGTGGCTTGCGGCGTTGACGTACAGTTCCGTGCCCTCGTCCCACGCCCGCCACGGCAGCAGTCCGTGCAACGCCTCGGGCATCGCCGGGGGCGCCCACGGCGCCATGGAGTCCGGCCCCTCGAAGAGGTCCGCCAGCCGCCCGATCACGGCAGCCTCCACCGCGCGGGCTCAACCACCGCCCGCACCCAGCTCGCCTCGTGGTACACGCCGCTGTCGTCCACGTACGGCGCGATCCAGATCCGCCCGATCACCTCCTTCGACCTCAGTCCCGCGGGTCCTGCCCCTGCGGGGGGCACGCCTGCGGGGGACAGGTCGGCCGGTCCTGCGGACGGCGAGACTGCGCCATGCGCGTTCTGTTCGTTTCCGGCCGTGTCCGGCACGGCGGCGGCTTCACGGTCGTCGGCGTCCGATTCCGCTGGTGCGTCTGTGCCGCTCCCGCCAAGGCGCCTCAGCCACGCGAACGGGCTGCAGCCTTCAGGGCATCGCGCGACACCCCGGTCGGATTCACGCCGCACTGAATCCGCACGGCCCCGGTGCCGCACCGGCCTTCCCGCATGCACGCTCGCGGCAGCACCTGCGGTGTGCAACCCACCTGCGGTGCGCAGCACCTGGTGCGCGCCAGCATCGGCAAGTCTGCCCCCCGCAGGGGCGCTCCCCGCCAGTCTGCCCCCCGCAGGGGCCGCAGGGGTACGGGCCGGGTCGGCGGCGCTCACGCGGGTGCACGGCGTGCCCTGGCTCGCCGGGCACGGCCATTCGCTGCCGATGTGGCTCGTCGCGCAACCGCCGAGCGCGGCCGTGCAAATCAACACCGCCGCGCCCGGCGCGATCCGTCTTTGTCCTCTTGCCATACGCCGGTACCTCACGATCCGCTTCCCGAATTGATGGTTTCCCGCCCGTCGAGCCACGCGCCTTCCAGGAACACCACCGTGACGGCGGTGCCCGCGGCGAGCTGGATGACGGGCTGGTATTGCTCGGCGCGGCGGATCAGGTAGTCGCTGACCTCCTGTCCGGCGGTGCCCG
>JAPOPO010000027.1 GCA_026712885.1 Rhodospirillales bacterium
CTTCATCTTCATCACGCTCCCGCTGATGCAGCCGGTCATCGCCGTCGCGCTCCTCTTGCGCATGATCTTCGCGATCAAGACCTTCGACATCGTCTTCATCATGACCAAGGGCGGCCCCGGCACCGCGACCGATCTCATCAGTTATTTCATCTATCGCGCCGCCTTCTTCGGCCTCGACATCGGACGCGCGTCTGCGATGGCGGTGGGGCTGCTCATCATCGTCGTGCTGCTGACAGTGTTCTTGTATCGCTACATGCGGTCGTTGACGTAGGAGGGATGCAGAGTGGCCGAGATCGGGCTGCGGAACCTCACCAAGGTCTATGGGCAGGATGTCACTGCCGTCGACAGCATCGATCTCGATGTCCGGGACGGCGAGTTCATGGTTCTGCTTGGGCCGTCGGGATGCGGCAAATCGACGACTCTCAGGATGATCGCGGGCCTCGAGACGGTCACCTCAGGCGAAATCTCGATCGACGGCAGCGCGGTCAACGATGTCGATCCTGCCGAGCGCGACCTCGCGGTGGTCTTCCAGAACTACGCGCTCTACCCGCACATGAGCGTCGCGGGCAATCTCTCCTTCGGCCTCAAGCTGCGCAAGCTCCCGCGGGAGGAAATCGATCGCCGCATTGCGGCGACGGCGGACATGCTCGGCATCGGGGACCTGCTGAAGCGCCGCCCGCGGCAGCTGAGCGGCGGGCAGCAGCAGAGGGTAGCCCTGGGCCGTGCGCTGGTCCGAGACCCCGTGGCGTTCCTCTTCGACGAGCCGCTCTCGAACCTGGACGCAAAGCTTCGCGCAGCGATGCGCACAGAGCTGATCAAGCTTCACCGAATGCTGGGCAAGACCATCATCCATGTCACGCACGACCAGGTCGAGGCGATGACCATGGGTGAGAGGATCTGCATCATGCGCGACGGCCGGATTATCCAGGTCGGGCCTCCCCTGGAGGTCTACCGCAACCCGGTCGATACCTTCGTTGCGGGCTTTCTCGCCAGCCCGCCGATGAACCTGCTGGATGCCCGCTTCGGCGGCACGACGGGCCTGGAGACCGTCGATCTCCCGTCGATCAGCCTGCCCCTGCTCGCCGCCCACAAGGAGGCGTTGCGCGGCCACGCGGGGGAGGCGATCACCCTCGGCATTCGGCCCGAGGATCTCGACGCCGAGCCCTCCGCCGCCCAGCGCGCCGCGATCACGGTCACCGTGGTGGCGGTAGAATCGCTGGGGCCGGAAGTGATCCTGGTCGCCGCTCTGCCGGGCGGCCAGGAAGTCTCGGCCCGGCTCGACCGCGACTTCATGGCGCCGGCCGGCTCCGAGCTCCAGCTCCATGTCGATCTCGAACGCCTGCATTTCTTCGACACCGCCACGGGACGCGCCGTGACCGCCAGCTGAAAGTTCGGTCAGGCCGCCGGTAGATCTGCGAGGGCGGGGTAGAGGGTCTCCAGCCTGCGGTAGAGATCGCGATAGATGCCGTAGGCGGCGCGGTAGGCCTCGGTCCGGCGGCCGTCGGGCTCGAAGACGCGATCGCACCGCGCATAGCTTCCGATTGCCGACCAGTCGTCGAGCACGCCCGTGCCCATACCTGCTACGAAGGCCGCGCCGAGACTGGAGCCGGGATGCTCGAGCAGCCGCTCGACCGGTTGCTCCAGGACATCGGCGGTAATCTGCATCCAGAGATCGCTCGCCGCGCCGCCGTCGCAGGCCAGAACGCGGCCCACGCCGCAGTCCATCTCCTCGAACACGTCCATGTGGTGGCGGAAGCCGAACGCTACCGATTCGAGAGCGGCGCGCCAGACATGGCGCAGCCCGTGGTGGAGCCCGAGGCCGACCAGCGTGCCCTTCGCGCGCGGGTCGTGGAGCGGCGTCTTCTCGCCGAGGAAGTAGGGCAGCAGCACGAGGCCGCCGGCGCGGGCAGGGGCACGGGGGGGCTCGACGACTGGTCGGCGATCGGCCGCTATGCCCGGTGCGATCGCGTCTTCGAGCCCGACGGCAGCCGGACCGAGGCC
>JAPOPO010000026.1 GCA_026712885.1 Rhodospirillales bacterium
GGCCTGCCCATCGGTGGGCAGACCAAGATCGAGCTGCGCAGCCAGCACATGCAGTACATCGTGATCTGGTACGCGCTCGCGATCAGCCTGGCCGTGATCTACGCGATCTACATGCGCCGAGACCGCCGCTCGGACGAGGACAAGGCGTGAGCGCCTACGGTACGCTGGAGGCCCGCTTCCGCCGCCTCGGCCTGCTCGGCGGCGCGGCCTCGATGCTGCACTGGGACTGGGCGACGATGATGCCGCCGGGCGGGGCGGAGCCGCGCGCGGCCCAGCTCGCCGAACTCGCGCTGATCCGCCACGAATTGCTGACCGATGCCCGCATTCCCGACCTGTTGGACGAGGCCGAGGCCGACGCCGATGCCCTCGACGATTGGCAGCGGGCCAACCTCACCCGCATGTGGCGCCGCTGGCGGGAGGCGGCAGCGCTGCCGGCCGACCTGGTGCGGGCGCTGAGCGAGGCGTCGTCGCACTGCGAGATGGTGTGGCGCGAAGCCCGGCCCGCGAGCGACTTCGCGGCCTTCGCGCAGGCCTTCGCGCCGTTGCTGGGCCTGGTTCGCGAAAAGGCGGCGGCGCTGGGCCAGGCGCTCGGCTGCGAGCCCTACGACGGACTGGTCGGTTCCCACGAGCCGGGTCTGAGCTGTGCCACCATCGACCCGCTCTTCGACGATCTCGCGGACTTCATCCCCGAGTTCCTCGGCCGCGTGCAGGAGGCACAGGCGGGCGCGGATGCGCCGCCGCCGGTGTGCGGGCCCGTGGAGGCCCAGCAGGCCCTCGCCAGGCGCCTGATGACGGCACTAGGCTTCGATTTCGACCACGGGCGCCTCGATGTCAGCCTCCACCCCTTCTGCGGAGGCAGCGCGGGCGACATTCGCATCACCACCCGCTACGACGAGGCGGACGTCCTCTCAGGCCTCATGGGAGTGCTGCACGAGACCGGCCACGCGCTCTACGAGGCAGGCCTGCCGGAGGCGTGGCGATACCAGCCGGTGGGGCAAGCCGGCGGCATGGCGCTGCACGAGAGCCAGTCGCTGCTGATCGAGATGCAGGCCTGCCGCAGCCGGCCCTTCATGCGCTTCCTCGCACCGTTGATGGTGGAGCATCTCGACGGCGGCGCTGCCTCGGCGGACGCAGACGCACTCTATCGGCAGGCGATCTGCGTGAAGCCCGGCTACATTAGGGTGGACTCAGACGAGGTAACGTACCCCGCCCACATCATGCTGCGTTACCGGCTGGAGCGTGCCCTGATCGCGGACGATCTGGCCTGCGACGAGATCCCCGGCGCCTGGGCCGAGATCCACGAGGCCCTGCTCGGCCTCAAGCCGAGAAACGATTCCGAGGGGTGCCTGCAGGACATCCACTGGTCCGTCGGCGAGCTCGGCTACTTCCCGAGCTACACGATCGGGGCCTTGATGGCGGCGCAGTTCTTCGACGCTGCTTCCCGGGCGGAGCCGGAGCTCTGGCCGGCCATCGAGCGCGGCGAATTCTCGCCCCTGTTTGGGTGGCTCAGGGCCAATGTTCACGGGCTCGCGTCCCGCTACGAGGGCCCGGCCTTGCTGGAACGCGCCACCGGCGACCCCCTCGGCACCGCGGTCTTCAAGGCTCACCTGCAGCGGCGCTACCTCAACTGAACCTCGCCCCACCGGCTCTTGTGCGTGAATCGTTGACGCTCGCCAGGGAGAACTCTACTGTTTCGGTCGCGGGGCGGGAGATGGAATTCGTAGCCCGCAACAAGAGCAACAGCGCCTTTTTCATGTCGGAACTGAAGAAGGCGAGCGACCGGCTCGAGCAGGCCGTGGACCGGCTCGACAAGGCGCTCGCAAATGGCCAGTCATCGCGGCGGAATGTCCGCGAGCTCGCGTTGGCGAGTGAGATCGCCGCGGTCCAGCGCGAGCGGGACTCGCTGCGCGCCGATTTCGAGGATCTCCGAGTGGAGCGGGCACGGCTTGCCCGGGCGCTGACAGACGCCACGGAACGCCAGGCCGCCACGCGCCAAGCCAACGAAGCGGTCGCCGAGCGGCTCGACGACGCGATCGGCTCGCTTCGCGGGATTCTGAGGGTCTAGGGCCATGGGCGAGGTTGCGGTCACCATCGGCGGACGGCGCTACCCGGTCTCCTGTGACGACGGTCAGGAAGAGCATGTCTCCAAGCTCGCGGCCTACGTCGACCGGCGGGCGCAGGAGCTGGCGGAGACCGTGGGCCGGGTGGGCGAGGTCCGCCTGCTGCTCATGACCAGCCTGGTCGTCGCCGACGAGCTGGCTGACGCTTACGACGAGCTGGACCGGCTGCAATCGCACGCAAGGATCGCCGAGCGCAGGGCCCGCGTCGACGCCGAGGCGGCGCTGGAAGCCAAGTTCGCGCCGCTCGTGGACGCGCTCGCCGAGCGGATCGAGAATATTGCCGGCCAGCTAGAGAAAGACTAGATTTCCTTTCGGACGGTTACTGCCGGATTAGTCGCACCGACTGTTTCCCGCGGTCAATTTTCGCTTCTCGGGAGCTGTCCCTGCTAAGGCCGCGGTCTTGGCAATACGGCGCCCACCTGGTCTCTTCGGCCTGGAGGAAGCTCTGGGTGCGACGGTTCAGGCGGTGCCGTCCTTTCCTTTTCGCAGGAACCGGCCGTGTCTCACAGCGCTGCCATCCACGACCGCAAGCAGGCGCTGCGCGAGTATGCGCTGGCGCGGCGCAAGTCCGCGCGGCGGGCGGCGGGGCCGGGCGCGGGCGTGCGGGCCGCCAACCACTACTTGTCCGCGGTGCCCACGCCCGCGGGAGCGGTGATCTCGGGCTACTGGGCGATCCGGGACGAGATCGACGCCATGCCCCTGCTGGCGCGGCTCGTCGGCGCGGGCTTCGTCTGCTGCCTGCCCGCCGTAGCCGGCAAGGGCCAGGCGCTCCAGTTCCGCGTCTGGACACCGGGCGCCGCGCTCTCGCGCGGGCCGTTCCGCATTCCGGAACCTGCGGAGGACGCTGCACCGGCCCAGCCGACCCACCTTCTGGTGCCGCTGCTCGCCTATGACCGGGATGGCTACCGGTTAGGCTACGGTGGCGGCTACTACGACCGCTCGCTGCGCGCACTGCGCCAGACGCGCCCGATCGTCGCGGTGGGCCTCGCCTACACCGAGCAGCTCGTGCAGGGCCTGCCCCGTGCCGAGCACGACGAGCCGCTGGACTGGATCGTGACCGAGCGGGGCGCCATGGCGATCGCGCCGCGCGCGGCCTGATCGCGGGCACGAGGGGAACGGAGCGATGCGCATCCTGTTCTGCGGCGATGTCGTCGGCCGCCCCGGCCGCGACATCCTGACGGAACACCTGCCGGGCTTGCGCGAGGAGTTCGCCCTCGACCTGGTGATCGTGAACGGCGAGAACGCCGCCGGCGGCTTCGGCATCACCGCCGAGATCTGCCGCAGCCTCTATCAGGTGGGCGCCGACGTGATCACTCTCGGCAACCATGCCTGGGACCAGCGCGGGACCGAGAGCTACATCGAGACCGACCGGCGACTGGTTCGCGCACGCAACTACCCGAAGGGCACGCCCGGCAGCGCCGGCGCGCTGCTGCGTACGCGGGACGGCCGCTCGGTCTTCGTCTTCCAGGTGCTCACGCAGCTCTTCATGGACCCGATCGGCGAGCCCTTCGCCTGCGTCGAGGAGACGCTGCAGGAGCACAGGCTTGGGCAGTCTGTGGA
>JAPOPO010000303.1 GCA_026712885.1 Rhodospirillales bacterium
CGCATCTTCGAGGAGCTGGGTGCGGCACCGGGGCCGGACGACTGCTATCTGGGCCTGCGCGGCCTGCGCACGCTCTCGGTCCGCCTGCACCGGCATCAGGAGACGGGTCTCGCGCTCGCCCGCTGGTTCCAGGCGCGCCCCGAGGTCCGGCGGGTGCTCCATCCGGCGCTGGAGGACGATCCCGGCCACGCCTTGTGGAAGCGCGACTTCTCCGGCGCCTCCAGCCTCTTCGGCGTGATACTGGAGCCGGTGCCGGAGCCTGCCGTCGATGCCTTCCTCGACTCGCTCGCGCTCTTCGGGCTCGGCTATTCCTGGGGCGGCTACGAGAGCCTGGCGCTCCCCACCTATCCCTGGAAGCTCAGGGACGCGACCCGGTGGGATCCGGCCTATCCGCTGCTCCGCATCTACGCGGGTCTCGAAGACCCGGACGACTTGATCGCCGACCTCGACCGGGGGTTCGAGCGCATGGCGGAAGCCCGGGACGCCGATTGAGGCGCCCGCGCTTGGCGCTCGGCCCGGCGCTTCCTAGACTAGACACGGGTCAACAGGGGTTCCCATGTACGACTGGCACTTCGACGACCTGACGCCCGGCATGCGGTTCGAATCGCTGGGCAAGACCCTGAGCGAGGCGGAGATCATCGATTTCGCCTTCCAATACGACCCGCAGCCGTTCCATATCGACAAGGCCCACGCCGAGGCCGGGCCCTATGGCGGGATCATCGCAAGTGGCGTCCAGACCATCGGCACGGCGATCCGCATGATGGTCCAGGCGCGGGTGTTCGCGCCGGAGATCGTGCTGGGCTCACCCGGCGTGGAGGAGCTCCGCTGGGTGCAGCCGGTCCGCCCCGGCGACACGATCCGATCGACCGGCGAGCTGCTCGAGGTGCGGGCGTCGCAATCCAAGCCCGAGCGCGGCATCGTGCGCTACCGGATGGACGTGTTGAACCAGCGCGACGAGGTGGTGATGACCATGACCAGCACCACGTTCGTGCGGCGCGAGCCGGCGGCCACGGGCGGCGCCGCTTAGACCGTGGCTGCGGCGATGCAGCGGTGGGCGGGCGAGCGCGCCATTCCCCTGCTCGTCGCGGCGGCGAGCGCCGGCCTGCTGCTCGGCGCCTATCTCTCCCAGCATGTGGGCGGGCTCGCGCCCTGTCCGCTCTGCCTGATTCAGCGCTATCCCCACTTCGCCGTCTTCGGGCTGGGCCTCGTCGCCGCCCTCGTCGCAGACGGGCGGGTGCGGATCGGACTGCTCGCGCTCTGCAGCCTCGCGCTGCTGGTGACGACCGGCTACGGGGTCTACCATGTGGGGGTCGAGCAGGGTTGGTTCGCAAGCGCGTGCGCCGCGCCGATGAGCGGCGGCACAATCGAGGATATCAGGGCCCAGGTCATGAACGCGCCGCTCACGCGCTGCGACGAAGTGCCGTGGTCGCTGATCGGCGTCTCGCTCGCAGGCTGGAACGCCATCGCCTCGGTCATCATGGCGGGGGTGGCGAGCTTCGGCGCGGTCCGGCTGTGGAGAGCGGGCACATGAACGAGGGCGAGAGGCGCGAAAGCGCCCGGCCCGCCGTCACAGGCGCGGACCGGCTCCCCGGCGATCCGACGCGGGAGGAAATGATCGCCCGCATGATCCGGGTGGATCACGCCGGCGAGTACGGCGCCAAGCGGATCTACGACGGCCAGCTCGCGGTGCTCGGCCGGAGCGGTTCCGCGCCCACGATCCGCGAGATGGCCGAGGCCGAGCAGGCGCATCTGGATACCTTCGATAATCTGCTGGCCGAGCGCCGGGTGCGGCCCACCGCGCTCTCCCCGGTCTGGCACGTCGCGGGCTTTGCGCTCGGCGCGGCGAGCGCGCTGCTCGGCGAGCGGGCGGCGATGGCGTGCACCGTCGCGGTCGAGGAGGTGATCGAGGAGCACTACGAAGGGCAGGCGCAGCGCCTCGGCGACGACGAGGCAGAGTTGCGCCAGACGTTGGAAGAGTTCGGCGCCGACGAGGCCCGGCACCGCGAGACCGGCCTCGCCC
The DNA here is from genome assembly GCA_026712885.1 of Rhodospirillales bacterium. Lineage (GTDB taxonomy): Bacteria > Pseudomonadota > Alphaproteobacteria > UBA828 > UBA828 > WTGU01. Next base: position 2,021 of record JAPOPO010000303.1, read on the forward strand.
ACGGGGCCGAGCGGGCGCCGGGCTACGAGGCGCTGTCGGCCGCGGTCAAGCGCGGCACCCGGCTCGCGATCTGGCTCTCAGAGAGGATTTAGTCCGGAAGGCGGGTTAGCGGCCCGTGAACTTGGGCGTCCGCTTCTCCATGAACGCGGTACGCCCCTCGGTGTAATCCGCGCTGGTGAAGCAGGCCGTCACCAGATCGTCGCAGAGCGCCGGGTCGACCCCCTCGGCGCCGCTCCGCGCGAGCTCGGCGATCATGCGCTTGCTTGCGCGCATGGAGAGCGGCGCGTTCGCGGCGATGCCGGCGCAGTAGCGCTCGATGGTCTCGTCCAGCGAGTCGTCGGGAACGGTCTGGTTGACCAGGCCGATGCGCTCGGCCTCGGAAGCGTTGAAACGCCGAGCGGTAATCAGGATCTCCTTGGCGAAGGCGGGGCCCACGAGATCGGTCAGCAGCTTGAGCGAGCCGATGCGATAGCCGACGCCGAGCCGCGCGGCGGGGATCGCGAAGGTGCCACTGGCGCCGGCGATCCGCATGTCGCAGGCGATGGCGAGGCCGAGGCCGCCCCCCATGCAGTAGCCCCGGATCATGGCGATGGTCGGCCGGTCCGCGTTGCGCAGCCGATGGGTCGCGCCTTCGGCAAGCTCGTCGTAGGCCGCAACCGCCGCCTCGCTCGCGCGCTCCGTTGCGAACTCCGAGATGTCCGCGCCCGAGACGAAGGCCTTCTGGCCCGCGCCCTTGAGCACGATCACGCGGATCGCCGGGTCCGCCTCCAGCCGGTCGAGCGCCTCGGGCAACGCGCGCCACATGGCGACCGAGAGCGCGTTGTGCTTGGCCGGGTTGTTGAAGGTGATCCAGCCGACGGCGTCGGCGGTCTCGACTAGCAGTTGATCAGTCATGTCATTTCCACGTTAGACGACGCCCCGGCTCCGCAGGTCCTCGATCTCGGCCGCGCCGTAGCCGAGCGCCCCCAGAATCTCGTTCGTGTGGGCGCCGAGTTCAGGCGTCGCGCCATGCACGTTGAAGGGCGTGCGGCTGAGCCGGGCCGCCTGGGAGACGATGTGCGTTTCCCCGAGGGCCGGGTGCTCGACCGGGTGCGCCATGCCGAGGTGCTGCACCTGCGGGTCGGCGAACATCTCGTCGATGGCATAGATCGGCCCGCAGGGCACGCCGGCCCGGTTAAATTCTTCCACCCAATCCGTGCTCGGCTTCGTGCGGGTGTGCTCGTTGATGAGGGCGTTGAGCGCGACCCGGTTCTCGGAGCGGCCGTCGCCGCTGGCGAAGCGCGGGTCGGTAATCAGCTCGGGCATCCCCAGTGTCTCGCACAGGCGCTCGTAGATGGCGCCGCCGGAGGTCGCGATGTTGATGTGGCCGTCGGCGGTCTCGAACACGCCAGTCGGGATGCTGGTCGGGTGGTCGTTGCCGGCCTGGCCCGGGGCCTCGCCCTCGAAGAGGTAGCGCGCGGCCTGGAAGTCGAGCTGGGCGATCATCGCCTGCAGCAGGGAGGACTGCACCCA
>JAPOPO010000067.1 GCA_026712885.1 Rhodospirillales bacterium
AACTGCGCGATCTCGGCCCGCATGCGGCGCTCGGAATAGTCCATGAGGTCGCGGCAGGTCTCCTGCCAGAGGTCGCGGCCGTACTTCGCCACCATCTCCTTGAGGCGCGCCTCGCCGAGATCCAGCGCACCGATCATCGCGCGGAGGTCGCCGTAGTTCTAGCGGGGCGTGCGAACGTTCGCGAGCATCAGCTTCCACACCGCATCGACATCCTTCCCGCGCTTCATGATCTTGACCGGTGGCACGCGAACGCCTTCGTGGAAGATCTCCGTCGCCTCGCCGGCGAAGCCGCCCGGCACCATGCCGCCCACCTCGGCGATGTGGCCGATGGCGACAACGAAGGCCAGGAGCTTGCCGTTAGCGAAGACCGGCTTGAAGAGCGTGTGCTCGGGCACATGCAGGCCGCCCCGGTAGGGGTCGTTATGGACGATGACGTCGCCTTCCTCGATTTGGTCGATCGGGATTTCTTCGGCGCAGGTCTTGATCAAGAGCGGCATCCCGCCGATCTGGGCCGGGCAGAACTCGGCGACCGAGACCATCTCGCCGTCGGTGTCGGCGATGGCGCAGGTGAAATCGAGGCCCTCGTTGAAGATCGTCGAATAGGACGTCTTCATCAGGGTGATCCCCATTTCCCGGCAGATCGACACCATCGAGGAATCGATGATGTTCATCGTGACCATGTCCATGCTGCGCTCTCCCCGCGTTGGGCCGCGTGCGCCACCGAGTGCGACCGAGTCGACATTAGGGTCTTGCCGTCCGCTTGAGAAGCCGCGCGTTCGGCTGAAGGCGAGGGCTATACTCCCGTCATGGCGCGATTCGCCGTGGTCTTTCTCCTCATTCTCACCGTGACGGCGGCTGGCGCCGCGAGCGAGCCGGTGGTCCCGCTGCCGGCCGGACTCGCGCTCGACACGAAAGCGAAGGTGGTCGAGGTCATCGATGGCAGCACGGTCATGCTCGATGACGGCGAGACGGTGCGCCTCGCCGGCATCGAGACGCCGAAGCACATCACCGGCGACGCCGCCTCCGGCATGGAGTTGCTCGCGGAGACGGCACGGCAGAGGCTCGCCCGTCTGGTCCAAGGCCGCCGGGTCGGCCTGGCAGTGGGCGGTACCCCGCGGGACCGTTACGGTCGCCTGCGCGCCCATATGGTGCGGAGCGACGACGGAACCTGGATTCAAGGTGCGCTGCTCGCGGCCGGACTCGCGCGGGTCCACAGCCTCGTCGACGACCGAGCGGCGGCCGCCGAGATGCACGTCATCGAACGTCGCGCGCGTGCCGCGGGTCTCGGCATCTGGTCGCAGCCTCGCTATCGGGTGCGTACTGCGGACCAGGCCGACGACGGCCTCCACAACTTCCAACTGGTCGAGGGGCGGGTCAGGGCGGCGGCGGTCGTACGGGGGCGCGGCTACCTCAACTTCGGCGACGACTGGCGCCAGGACTTCACCGTCTCCATCGCGCCGCGCGACCGCCGCCGCTTCGAGACTGCGGATATCGCCATCGAGGACTACGAGGGACGTCTGGTGCGCGTGCGCGGCTGGGTCCACTCCTTCAACGGCCCCATGATCGAGGCCACCCATCCCGAGCAGATCGAGGTGCTCGAATGAGGCGTCGGCGCCACGTGGCGGCCACGCCTGCAGCTCTGGTGCTGGGCCTCGCGCTGGCCACGGCGGCACCACTTCTGCTCGGCGGATGCAGCGTCAATCCGGCGACCGGCGACGAGCAGTTCACCGCCTTCCTCTCGCCCGAGGAGGAGCGACGGGTCGGTGCCCAGGAGCATCCCAAGCTGGTGGAGGCGTTCGGCGGCCTCTACGACGACCCGGCGCTGCAGCGCTACGTCTCGAGCCTCGGCAGGCTGCTCCAGCAGGCCTCGGAGCAGCCCGAGCCTCCGTTCACCTTCGTCGTCCTCGACAGCCCCGAGGTCAACGCCTTCGCTCTGCCGGGCGGTTACGTCCACGTCACGCGCGGCCTGATGGCGCTCGCCAACGACGAGGCGGAACTTGCGGGCGTGATCGCCCACGAGATCGGTCACGTGACGGCCCGCCACAGCGCCGAGCGTTACAGCCACGGCCTCGTCGCCGGCCTCGGCGCGGCGATCCTCGACGCGGTCATCGACAACCAGACCGTCTCCAGCATCGCGAACCTCGCGGCTGGCGCCTATGTGCAAGGTTATTCCCGCTCCCAGGAGCTCGAGGCCGACACGCTGGGCGTGCGCTATCTGAGCCGCGCCGGTTTCGACGCGACGGCGATGTCGAGCTTCCTGGAGACGATGGGAGCCGAGGCCGCGCTTGCACAAGAGATGGCCGGGAAGCGTGGTGAAGGGGCGTTGGCGGGCCTCCTCGCGAGCCATCCACGTACCGCCGACCGGGTGCGGGCGGCAGCGGACGCCGCGCAAGCAAGATTCGGCGGCGGGCGCGCCCGCGAGCTCTACCTCCGGCGCATCGACGGCATGATCTACGGCGATTCTCCCGAGGAGGGGTTCGTGCGCGGCCGGGCCTTCGCCCATCCGATGCTGCGGATCGCGTTTACGGCCCCGCCCGGATTTCACCTGCGCAACGCGCCGGAGACGGTGGTGGGAACGCACCCGTCAGGCGCCACGATGCGCTTCGACGAGGCCACGCTGGCGGACCCGTCACTCAGCACCTGGCGCTATCTGCGGGGAGTCTGGGCGTCGAAGGTGCCGCTGAACAGGGTCGAGAGAACCCAGGTCGACGGCATGGACGCGGTGGCCGCGAGCACGCGCGTCCGCACCAAGTCGGGCGTGCGCGACGTGCGGCTGGTCGCCATCCGGGCCGCGCCCCAACGGATCTATCGATTCTTCTTCGTGACGCCGCCGCAACGGACAAGAGAATTCTCGACCCCCTTCCGGCAGATGATCGCGAGCTTCCGGCGGCTCGGCGTGGAGCAGGTCGCGAACCTGCGCCCGCTCAGGCTGCGCGTCGTCGAGGTCGCGCCCGGCGATACCGTAGAATCACTCGCGGCCCGCATACCCTTCAACGAGTTCCGCGCCGAGCGCTTCCAGGTGTTGAACGGCTTGCGCCCCGGCGAACGCCTTCAGCCGGGGCAACTCGTGAAGATCGTCACCGAATAGCCCGAGTCCTGTCCGGGCCTCTGCTGCGGCGCGCGCCTACTCCGCCGCCGCCTGCCAGCCGATCTCCGCACGGAGCCGCGGCATGAGTTCGGTCGCGGTGAGCTCCATGTGGCGGCGCCACAGGTCCTTATGGACCCAGTCGTGGTGCGAGACGATCAGGGTCTCGAAGGGGCCGGTCTCGTCGCGGAATTCCGCGATCTTCTTGGCCACCGTCCTGGGGCTGCCGGCGGTGACGATGGTGTCGATGCAGTACTCGGGCGTCACCTCGTCGTCGGGCATGTCGGGGTCCGACTTCAGCATGTGGACGAAGCCGCCAGCACTGGTGACACCGATGATGTACTTGAAATACCAGTGGAAGGCGTTGTCCTCGCGCCTGAGGTACTGGCGGGCCTCCTCGTCGGTCTCGGTGATGAGCAGGGTGCGGCCCGCCTTCCACTTGGAAGGATCGGGTGCGCGCCCGAGCTTCTTGCGCTCGTCCAGATAGTCGCGCCAATGGCCCTTGAGCACGGCGTCGGGGACGAAGTTGGCGGAGATGCACATCCAGTCCCGCCGTGCGGCGAGGCGGATGCTGCCGGAGCCCCGGCTCATGGCCGGGATCATCACCGGCGGATGGGGCTGCTGGTAGGGCTTGCCCATGGCGCCGACACCGATGTCGGACAGCACGTTGTCCTTGATCTCGAAGTCCCAGTACTTGCCGTGGAATTCGTAGGGCGGGTCCGAGGCC
>JAPOPO010000025.1 GCA_026712885.1 Rhodospirillales bacterium
CGCATGGCCTGGGCGGCAAGGGCCATCCAGGCGTCGCGGTCCAGTCCGAGGCGGGCATTGAGTTTCGAGCACAGCCGCTCGGCGTCGATGAGCGTCAGCGCCACCAGGGCGGTCGGGACGTAGCCCGGTATCGACTCAAAGACGATGCGAATCTGCTGCGGGCCGTCGGGCGGGGCGTATTCGGGGCAGAACGCGAACACGGGGTTGTCGGGGAGCGTGCTGGTGGGCGACATGATGAAAATCTCCTGTGGAAACGGGACGGAGGCGGTGGGGCAAGCGTCGAAGGCGAACCGGCCGGCGACGACCGGGGGCCGGCAATAAGTATAAATGGGGCCGGCTCAGGCCGCTGCACCGTCGAGCGGGTAGCGATCGAGGAGCCGGTTGATGGTTTCCGCGTCGGGCGCGAACACGCGCGTGCGCCAGGACACGATTTCGGTGACGCAGCCCAGGCGCTTCAGCACCGGGAGGTCAGTGTCCACCGGTCCTTCGATCTCGATACGGTCGGCGCCCATCAGGCGGCGGCGCATCAGGCGCCAGCCGTTGGCCAGGCCGAACGGCGTGCCGCGCCCGGTCAGCGCCTCGTGAACCTCGGCGGCGCTGAGCGCCGGGCCGCCACTCAAGCCGAATGCCGTGCGCAACGCGGTGGCTTGTTCGGGGTTGAGCACGCGGCCGATCAGTGCGCCCCCGTCGTCGGTTCTCAGCCGGCGCACGCGCAGGTCTTCCTTCGGCAGCCGGTCCCACACAGGCAGCAGCAGGCCGGTGACGAGCCACAGACGGGATTCGGTGTGGGTCGGCAGCGATTGCACCTCGGCATCCCAGAGCGCTCTCCATTGCGTCTCGCCGGCGTCGCGCCAGTGCGACGCGGCCAGCGCTTCGGCGGCGGCCGTGTCGCGGGAGGCCGGACGCAGCAGCCGGACGCGCGCCTGGATGCCGCCATCGTCCAGCATGCGCGACGGGGCGGGCACCCGGACGGCGGCGCGCCGGGAACGTGCGTTGACCATCAGTGCGGCCCGATCACCGCCCGCCAGGGCATTGCCGCCGGCCAGGGTCTTGCCGCCGCCCGCCAGGGCCTGGTCGCGCAGCCGGAGCGCCGCATCCGCGGTGAGCGGTTCGAGCCGTTCCCGGCGCGCGATCTCGACTAGTTCGGTGGCCGCGCCGGTCCGCTCGTGCGTGCGCAGTTCCTCACTGGAGGCGACGCGCAGCGAGTCGGCGAGGATGTTCTCCACGCCTTGTTCGTAGGTGCCGGCCTCCATCGCCTGTTCGATGTTGGCGTCGATGCGCGTTTCCAGTTCCGCGAACAGCGTGTTCTGCTCGTCGATGGGCAGGGCCAGCAGGCGGTTCAGGAACTTCGGCATGGGCGGCAGGTCCTCCTTGAGGTTGCCGTCGTAGGCGAGTTTCAGGCCGGTGGCCTTCTCGAACCGGTCGAGCGACCAGCCGTCGATGTACCCGGCCCAAAGCGCGCCGTAGAACTGGCGCAAGGCGGCCCGCGCGTAGGGGCTTTCCAGGTTGTCGCTGGCCTTGAAGAGCGCGGCGTCGGCGCCGCCGAGCGACGTCTGGGAATCCCTCTGGCCCCGCGTCAGCGCGCCGAGGCTGTCGAGCCGGCGTGCGATGGTGGCGATGAACCGGCGCTCGCCCTTCACGTCCGTGGTCACGGGCCGGAACACCGGCGCCGAGGCCTGGTGGGTGCGGTGGGTCCGCCCGAGCCCCTGGATCGCCTGCTCGGCGCGCCACCCGGGTTCCAGCAGGTAATGCACGCGGCGCGCGGTGTTCCCGCAGTCCAGCGCGGCGTGATAGCTGCGCCCGGTGCCCCCGGCCATGGAGAACACCAGAATCTTCTTGGCGCCCTCCATGAACGCGGCGGTCTCGGACAGGTTGGCGGACGCCGGCCGGGTCTTCAGCGCCATGCGCTCGCCGGAGGCGTCGACAATCCTGAGCACGCGCCGGGACCGGCCGGTGACTTCCGCCACCGCCTCGTGACCGAAGTGGTGAAGGATCTGGTCGAGCGCAGCCGGGACGGGTGGCAGCGCCGCCAGGCGCTCGATCAAGGTGTCGCGTGCCGCAACCGCTTCCTGCGAAAGGACCGGGTTGCCGTCGTCGTCGAACACCGGCCGGGACATCAGATTGCCCTCCTCGTCCGTGAACGGTTGCTGCAACTGCACGGGAAACGCGTGGGCCAGGTAGGAGAGGATCGACTCCCTCGGCGTCAGGTCGATGTTCAGATCGTTCCATTCCGACGTCGGCACCTCCGCGATGCGCCGCTCCATCAGGGCTTCCCCGGTTGAGACGAGCTGTATCACGGACGCGCGGCCGGCGTCCCGGTCGGCTTCCACCGCACGGATCAAGGCCGGGCACTTCATGGACGTCAGCAGGTGCCCGAAGAACCGCTGCTTGGCGCCCTCGAAGGCGGACATCGCCGCGGCCTTGGCGTTGCGGTTCAGTGTCCGCTGCGCGGAGCAAATTCCGGTGGACTCCAAGGCTTGCTGGAGATTGGCGTGGATGATCTTGAACGCTTGCGCATACGAGTCATAGATGCGGCGCTGTTCGTCCGTCAAGGCGTGTTCCAGCAGTTCCACTTCCACGCCGTCGTAGGACAGCGCCCGGGCCTGGTACAGTCCGAGCGCCTTCAGATCCCGTGCGACGACTTCCATGGCGGCCACCCCGCCCGATTCCATCGCGGAGACGAAGTCGGTGCGTTTCTCGAACGGGGTC
>JAPOPO010000300.1 GCA_026712885.1 Rhodospirillales bacterium
CTCAACGCGCCGACGCAGCTGATGAAGGACCTCGGCTACAGCGAGGGCTACGTCTACGACCACGACACCGAGGAAGGGTTTTCGGGCCAGAACTACTTCCCGGAGGAGATGCCGCGGCAGCGCTTCTACGCGCCACGCGAGCGGGGCTTCGAGCGGGAGGTGCGGAAGCGCCTCGCCTACTGGCAGAAGCTGCGCGAGGAGGCCGCGGCCGGCGCGGGGACGGAGGACGACGCGTGAAGGTCGCGCTCGCCATTGCGCTCGGCGGCGCATTGGGCTCGGTCGGGCGCTACTACGTCATCGGCGCGGCCGAGCGCTGGCTCACGGCGCTGATCGGCGGGGGCTTCCCCTACGGCACGCTGACGGTGAACGTCGTGGGCTCCTTCATCCTGGGCGCGCTGGTGCACGGTCTCGCGGTCGCATTCGACGCGGGCGAGGTGGTGCAGCGCTTCCTCTTTGTGGGCCTGCTCGGCGGCTTCACCACCTTCTCCGCCTTCTCCGCCGACAGCATCGGCCTGCTGGAGCGGGGCGAGGTCGGCCGGGCGCTGCTCTATATCGTGCTCTCGGTGGTGCTCTCGGTCGGCGGCTTCTATTGCGGGCTCAGACTGGTGCGGGCCATCGTCTGATGGCAGGCGTCGCCACGCTCGAGATCGCGCCCGAGGACGGTGACCAGCGGCTCGACCGCTGGTTCAGGCGGCACTACCCCGCCCTCGGCCACGGCCGGCTGGAGAAGCTGCTGCGCACCGGCCAGATCCGGGTGAACGGCAAGCGCGCCCGCGCCGGCACGCGCCTCGCGCCCGGCGACCGGGTGCGCGTGCCGCCGCTCGGCGATGACGGCGAGAAGCGCGCGCAGAACCGCCCCGACCCGCCCATCGATGAAGCCGATGCCGCCATGATGCAGGCTGCGGTCATCTACCGCGATGCCGACATGATCGCGCTCAACAAGCCGCCAGGCCTCCCGGTGCAGGGAGGCAGCAAGGTCGCCCGACATCTCGACGGGCTGCTCGGCGCGCTCCGTTTCGACGCGGCCGAGGCGCCCCGCCTGGTCCACCGGCTGGACCGCGACACCAGCGGGATTCTCCTGCTCGCCCGCCACGCGGCGGCGGCGCGGGAACTCACGGCCCTCTTTCGATCGCGCAGCCTGCGCAAGCTCTATTGGGGGCTTGTCGTGGGTGTACCGAAGCCGCCGCAGGGGCGGATCGACGCGCCGCTCGCCAAGCGGCAGGTCGGCGCGGGCGAGCGGGTGGTCGCAACGGTCCAGGGCGGTCAGCGCGCGATCACGGACTATACGCTGATCGAGACCGCCGGCCGGCGACTCGCCTGGATTGCGCTCATGCCGCGCACGGGCCGCACCCATCAGCTCCGGACCCACACGGCCTCGGTCTTCGGCCACCCCGTCGTGGGCGACGGCAAGTACGGCGGCGAGGCGGCGTTCCCGGCGGGCTTCGAGCCGCGCCTGCACCTCCACGCCCGCGCGCTGGAACTGCCGCGGCCGGGGAACAAGGCGCCGCTCGTCTTCACCGCGCCGCTGCCGCCGCATATGGCTGCCGCGTGGCGCTTTCTCGGCTTCGACCCGGCGCCCGCCGTCGACGAATTCGCGCCCTTCGAGGACGCGCCGTGAACGCGGCCAAGCCGAAACGTTTCTATGAGCGCGCAGAAGCAGTCGAAGCCGCTGGCGGATACGGGATCGCGCTAGACGGCAAGCCGGTGCGCACCCTCGCAGGCCGGCCGCTGGCGTTGCCGGGGCCGGCGCTCGCGGGCGCCATCGCCGAGGAATGGGCGGCGCAGGGCGAGAGCATCGACCGCGAGACCATGCCGCTCACCCGCCTCGCCTGCACTGCGCTGGACCTGGTGCCGGAGCGGCGGGCCGACATCGTGGCCGAGGTCGCGGCTTACGCCGAGACCGACCTCGTCTGCTATCGGACCGACGAACCCCCGGCGCTCGCCCGTCGTCAGGCCGCCGCCTGGCAGCCGCTGGTCGCCTGGGTGGCGGAACGTCACGGCGCCCACCTTGCAGTCACGAGCTCGATTACCCCTGTTGCCCAGGCGCCGGCGGCGCTCGGAGCCCTGCGGGACGCGGTTGCGGGCGAGGACGACTTCACCCTCGCCGGGCTCAGTCTTGCGACTCGGAGCTTCGGCTCGCTGGTGATCGCGCTCGCCATGCGGGACGGCCGGCTGGACGCGCGGGCCGCTGCCGACGCGTCGCTGGTTGACGAGCGCTATCAGCTGGAGCGCTGGGGCGAAGACGCGGAGCTTGCCGCCCGCTGCGCCGGCGTCGCCCGGGACGCGGCCGACGCCGACCGCCTGTTTCGCCTGCTCGCGGCCTGATCGCGCGCCTCGGATGGCGCGGTGACGCTTGCATCCGGCAGGCGGTGCGGATAGGGTGGCGCGCCGCCGGGCCGGGGCCGGGCCGGCTCACATGAGGAGTGCGTCTCATGGCACGCGTGACCGTCGAAGATTGCGTCGGCTTGGTGCCGAACCGGTTCGAGCTGGTGCTGCTCGCCGCGCAGCGCGCCCGCGACATTCGCTCGGGCGCGGATCTCACGGTCGAGAAGGACAACGACAAGAACGCCGTCATCGCACTCCGCGAGATCGCCGATGAGACCATCGATCTCGAAACGCTCCGCCATGAGCTGGAGCACGGTCGAGAGGTGGACACCGAGATCGACGAGCCGGACGAGGATACCATGGCGGTGCTCGCGGCCGAGGCCGCCTGGGCCGGCGTGACCGGACAGTCCGCGCCCGTCGAGGAGGAGGCCGCGGCGCCCGAAGCCGAGGGCGAGCCGGCCGAACAACCGGTGATCGAGGCGGAAACGGCGGCGGAAGCAGAGGAGTAGCGCCGGCCGGCGGCGCATCGGGCGCGGCAGGGCCGCTGCCCGGACTGGGGATTTCCGCCGGCGCCGGCCGGGCGCGCCAGCGGACGTGATCCGGCAATACGAACTCGTCGAGCGCGTCAAGAGCTACGAGCCCTCGGCGGACGAAGCTCTGCTGAACCGCGCCTACGTCTTCTCCATGAAGGCGCACGGCACCCAGACCCGCGCCAGCGGCGACCCCTATTTCGCCCATCCCATCGAGGTCGCCGGCATCCTGACCGAGCTCAAGCTCGACAGCACCTCGATCGCGACCGCGCTGCTCCACGACAC
>JAPOPO010000021.1 GCA_026712885.1 Rhodospirillales bacterium
ATCGGTACGGGTCGGCAGGCTCGCGGGAATGGCACCGAGGCGCAGCAATGCGACGAACGCGACCTGCCCGTCGACGATGTTCGGCAGAAGAAGGATAACGATATCGCCGCGGCCGATTCCGCCTTCTTCCAGCTTTTCGGCGAGGCGCCCGCTCTGCAGCCACAACTCGCCGTGGCTAAGCCGCTGCCCGGCTGTATCGGCGACGGCGAGGCGGTCTTCGAAGCGCCGGGCGAGGGCGGCGTAGCGGTCACACAAGCGCTCGCCCGGCCACCACCCCTGCGCGCGGTAGCGGCGTTCGCGTTTGGCGCGGCTGGCTGCGGCGGAATCTGAAAACGCTGCCCGCGTGGATTGTGGGCTCTCCGGATTCCCGAGACGCAACTCACTCATTCGCCGCTCCCGTTGCCGGCCCGGAATCGCCGTATCTCCACTGCCATTCCCGCTCGCGTCCAGCGTAGACCCGCTTCAGGCCAATTTCAAGATGATGACATCGCTTTTTTTATTGACAGTCATTTTTAATGACCGCCATTCTCTCTCTTGATACCTTCCTGGCATGACCGAGACCGGGGGCAACCACGGGGTCGCCCGGAAACAACCGCGACACCACCCGGAGGATGGCCGGTGAGGAGCGTGAGCCGGCGACACTCGAGGATTTGCGTTGCGCGAGACGGGTGGAGGTTGCTGGCATGGCGGCGCAGATGACCCAATTCCCGACCACGCCCAAGGGCCGGCGCACGCGCAGCCGTCTCCTGGCGAGTGCGCGACGCGTGTTGGCTCGCAACGGCTATGTCTCCCTCAAGATGGTCGACGTCGCCGAAGAGGCGGGGGTATCGCTCGGCGCTCTCTATCGCTATTTCCGCAACAAGGAGGATCTCTTCAGGGCCCTGGTCGAGGGCATTCACGAGGCGTTGTTCGAAGCGAGTCGAGCGCCGAACAAGCGACTGGAGAACGATCCCAAGGGGGCTTTGCTGGAAGCGAACCGCGGCTATCTCGCGCTCTACAGCGAAAATCGCGACGTGATGCGCGCCCTTATCGAGGCCTCCACGGTTGACGAGCGGTTCCGCAGCGTCTGGTGGGCGATGCGGAACCGCCACGTCGATCGCTTCGTGGGCGCCCTCAAGGCGAAGTACGGGATAGAGGAGGTGGACGGCGTTCCCGCCCGCCTCGTCGCGGAGGCCATGGCCGCGATGGTCGAGCAATGCGCTTATGTCTGGTTTGCGCAGGAGGAACAGCTGAACGAGAACCCCGTCTCCGTCGACGACGCCGCAAAGGTCGTGACCCGGGTATGGCACGACGCCTTTTTCGAGCCAGATGCACGCTCAGAGGCCACGGTCGAAACCGACCAGCCTCAATTGATCAAGGACCCGTGAAGGGCCCTCTGTCTGTCAATCGGCGTCTCTATTTGGATCGTCTAGGTTGTTGTTCGGCGTGCAATTTGACCCCGCAGTTTTACGCAAGTTCAACAGCTTAGCGCGCCGATCGGCGCAACCCGCGTGCCGCACGGCAGGCATGTCGCGCCGAATGTCGGTCACAAGCGTGGCGCCATCAGCCGTGCGATAGGGAAACTCCTCGCGGTGAGTCTCGGTCCACTTGCCGTTCATGCCCGGCAGTCCACGGTTACCGAGCTCGGCGATCACCTCGTCCTGGGAACACGGACCGTGACAGCGCACCAGTGGCCTGCCGTCCCGGCCGTCATGAATGGTGAGCGACTGGTTGCAGTCATCGTGTGACCGGCAGCACGCCGTCCACCCGGAGCCGCTGCGCCTGCCGTTGAGCGAGCGTGCAATGTCAGCAGCGTTCACGGGCGCAGGCCCATGGCGTCGCCCCACTGGATTCAAGGCTGGACAACGCGCAAGTATCCCCAAGGGAATCAATGCCTCCCTTTGGGGTGGTTGGACGAGCTAAGGCATTGTTGCGACAGGGATGATATGGTCCTGGCGGGCCCACCAACTCCTGCCCAGCCGGTGCAAATCAGCGCGAAAGCGTATATGCACCGACCCTGACGCGAGCGGATGGGAGCGAACGGATGGCGGATTTCGACCTTCTGGTGATCGGCGGCGGCTCGGGCGGCGTGGCCTGCGCGCGCCGGGCGGCGGGCTATGGCGCCAAGGCCGCGGTGATCGAGAACGACCGGCTCGGCGGCACCTGCGTCCACCGCGGCTGCATTCCCAAGAAGCTCCTCGTCTACGCCTCGCACTTCAGCCACGATTTCGAGGACGCCGCGGGCTATGGCTGGTCCCTGGGCGAACCCGTCTTCGACTGGCCAGCGATGGTGCAGGCCAAGTCGCCCGAGCTCGACCGGCTGGAAGGCATCTACGAGCGACTGCGGCGCAACGCCGGCGCCACACAGATTACGGGCACCGGCCGGCTGCTCGACGCCCATACCGTTGCCGTCGGCGACGAGCGGCACCGCGCCAAGACCATCGTGATCGCGACCGGCGGCCGGCCGGCCATGCCCGCTATCCCCGGCATCGAGCTCGCCATCAGCTCCGACGAGATGTTCGATCTGCCGTCGCTGCCCCAGCGCATCGTGATCGTGGGCGGCGGCTACATCGCCTGCGAGTTCGCCTGCATCATGCAGGGCCTGGGCTCGAAGGTGACGCAACTATACCGCCGCGACCTGCCGTTGCGCGGTTTCGACCACGACTTGCGCGAAGTGCTCTGCGAGGAGATGCGCAAGGGCGGGGTCGACCTCCGGCTAAACGTCAACGCGGTCTCGCTCGCGCGCGAGGGATCGTCGATCGCCGTCAAGACCACGACCGGCGAGACGATCGAGGCGGACCAGGTACTATTCGCCACCGGGCGGAAGCCCAACGTCGCCGGCCTCGGGCTCGAGAAGGCAGGCATTGAACCCGTCGATGGCGGCGCCATCCCAGTCGATGCGTCCTCGCACACGGGTGTCGCCAACATCTTTGCCATCGGCGATGTCACCGACCGCATCAACCTGACGCCAGTGGCGATTCACGAGGGCCGCTGCATCGCCGAGACCCTCTACAACGACAACCCCCAGAAGCCGGACCACCGCGACGTGGCAACGGCGGTCTTCACCACGCCAGAACTCGGCACGGTGGGGCTCACCGAGGAGGAAACCCGTGGGGCCTTCCCGGCGGTGGATATCTACAAGACCCGCTTCCGCCCGCTCAAGCACACGCTCACCGCAAGAGAAGAGACCATCTTCATGAAACTCGTCGTCGACCGTGCCACTGACCGCGTGGTCGGCTGCCACATGGTGGGCTACGGCGCAGGCGAGGCCATGCAGTTGCTGGGTATCGCCGTCAAGGCGGGCGCGACGAAGGCCCAGTTCGATGCGACCATGGCGGTACACCCGACCGCTGCGGAGGAGTTCGTCACCATGTACGAGCCGGTGCCAGAGCCGGAGCCCGTTGCCGACGCCGCCCAATAGCTCATCGGCGCGCGCCGTGCCGGCCGGTGCCGTTGCCAATTGGGAAAATGCTGGCACGACGGGCGGTTCAGGCGTATAGCACGGCCACAACGACATAATTTCCGCGGGAGAACGATATGCCCGGCACGTGGGCCCCCGGCCGCTGGCAAGGGCTGCCGATCAAGCAGCAGCCGACCTGGCCCGACGCGGCCGCGCTCGCCTCGGCCGAGGAGCGCCTAAAGACCTCGCCGCCGCTGGTCTTCGCCGGCGAAGCGCGCAGGCTGCAGGATCGTCTGGCGCGGGTCTGCGAGGGCCGCGCCTTCCTGCTTCAGGGCGGGGATTGCGCCGAGAGCTTCGCGGAATTCCACCCCGACACGGTGCGGGACACCTTCCGCGTTTTGCTGCAGATGGCGGTGGTGCTGACCTATGGCGCAAAGCTGCCGGTGGTCAAGGTCGGGCGCCTCGCCGGCCAGTTCGCCAAGCCGCGCTCGTCGGATACCGAGACCGTGGACGACACGACGCTGCCAGCCTACCGCGGCGACATGGTCAACGGCATGGCCTTCGAGGAAGAGGCGCGCACGCCTGAGCCCGCGCGCATGCTCCGGGTCTACAGCCAGTCAGCATCGACGCTCAACCTGTTGCGCGCGCTGGCCCATGGCGGCTACGCCGACCTCCACGCGGTGCATCGCTGGAACCTCGGCTTCGTCGCCGAGAGCACGCAAGGCGCGCGCTACGAGGCGCTGGCCAATCAGATTGGCGATACGCTCGACTTCATGGCGGCCTGCGGGCTCACCGAGGAGACCTCGCCGCAGATACGAGAAACCGAGTTCTATACCTCCCACGAGGCTTTGATCCTGGAATACGAGCAGGCGCTGACCCGCATCGATTCGACCACCGGCGGGTGGTACGACTGCAGTGCGCACATGCTCTGGATCGGCGATCGCACGCGTCAGGTGGACGGCGCCCACGTCGACTTCCTGAGCGGCGTCGGCAACCCGATCGCGCTCAAGGCGGGCCCCAGCATCACGCCGGACGATCTGCTCGCCCTCATTGACCGGCTCAACCCGCACAACGAGCCCGGCAGGCTCACGGTGATCGCGCGCATGGGACACGAGGCGGTCGAAGCCAAGCTGCCGCCCCTGGTGCGTGCCGTCCAGGGGGAGGGCCGGCACGTGGTCTGGGCCTGCGATCCCATGCACGGCAACACGGTCAAGTCGTCCAACGGCTACAAGACCCGCGTCTTCGACCAGGTCCTGGCGGAAGTGCGCGGCTTCTTCGCAGTGCACCGAGCCGAGGGCACGCACCCCGGCGGCGTTCACTTCGAGATGACCGGCCAGGACGTGACCGAGTGTCTGGGCGGCGCCCAGGCGATCACCGAGGAGGACCTCTCCAGCCGCTACCACACTCACTGCGACCCGCGGCTCAACGCCTCGCAGGCGCTGGAGCTCGCCTTCCTCATTGCCGAGCATCTGAGGGAGGAGCGAGCGGCCACCGCCCAGCCAAGGGCGTTGCACGGCTAGGGACGCGGAAGGGGGTCGCGATGTTGCCCCACAACGGACCCCGCGACCGCGAGGTCACCCGCTACACCGACCACTACTTCACGCGCACGCGGAAGGCGATCGGCCGCTTCGGCGACGCCCGGGTCACTTACGCGCTGTTCATGCGGCGGCCGGTCTGCTTCGCACCCCGCCTGATGATCGAGTGGCTGGAAGCGGTCGCTGCCGAACGCAGCACTGAATTCACCATCGACTGCCGGTTCAAGGAAGGCGATTGGGTCGGCGCCGGCGAGCCGCTCATCTACCTCTCGGGCTCCTTCCGTCACCTCGTCGATCTGGAGACGCTTTACCTGCAGCGGCTGGGTGCCGTCTGCGTCGCCGCCTATAACGCCTACGCCATGGCGCGGAGCTTGCCGAAGGTTGCGTTCCTCGCGATGGACGCGCGCCATTGCGCGGGCATCGAGATGGCCGACATGATGGCCTACGCGGCGAGCGTGGGCTCGAAGGCGGCGAAGCAGGAGTGCGGCGCCGTCGGCTTCATCGGCAACGCCACCGACGCGACCGCTCACTACTTCGGCAATCAGCGGGGCTACGGCACCATGCCCCACGCCTTCATCGGCTACGCGGGCTCCACGGTCCGCGCCGCCGAGATGTATCACGAGGTTTTTGCGGGCGAGCCGATGACCGTGCTCGTCGACTATTACGGGCAGGAGAGCACCGACGCGCTCGCCGTGTGCCGGCGCTTCCCGGAGCTTGCCGCTCGCGGCGAGCTGAGCTTCCGCCTCGATACCCACGGCAGCCGCTATGTCGAGGGCCTGGACATGGCGAAGTCCTACGCCGTGCTGGAGCGCTACTGCCCGAATGCCGTGCGCGAATACCGCACCGAGGCGGAGTTGCGCTGGCTGCACGGCACCGGCGTCAGCGCCGCGGCGCTCTTCCACCTGCGCGCGGCGCTTGATGAGGCAGGCTTTTCGGGGGTGAGGATCGTCGCGAGCTCCGGCTTCGGTCCGGCCAAGTGCCGAGTCATGGCCAGCGTGAATGCGCCCATCGACGTGATCGGCACGGGCTCGTTCCTGCCTGAGAACTGGTCCGAGACCTTCGCGACGGCGGACATTGTCGACTACGACGGTACCGCGCGGGTCAAGCTCGGCCGCGAGTTCCTGCTGCGCAATGGTGCAGATAGATCGCCCCGCTCGCGTTAGAGCGCGCCCGCTAAGGCCACGCGAGCCGGGCGGACGTTGGTAATCGGGGCCGGCAACCGCCGGCTCCATTGTGTATAACCGGCCAACCATGACCGACACGCTCGCCATCGCACTCGCCCAGCTCAACCCCACCGTGGGGGACCTGGAGGGCAACAAGGCGCTGATCCTGGGCGCTCGCGCCGAGGCCGCGGCCCAGGGCGCTGACCTCGTGGTCTGCACCGAGCTCGTGGTGACCGGCTACCCGCCCGAGGACCTCGTGCTCAAGCCAATGTTCCAGGAGCAGTCGCGGGCTGTCGTGGAAGCACTCGCGGCGGCGACCGCGGACGGCGGGCCCGCACTCCTCATCGGCGCGCCCTGGGTCGACGACGGCAAGCTCTACAACGCCGCGCTCCTGCTCGACGGCGGCGAGGTCGCGGCGCGACGCTACAAGTACGAGCTGCCCAACTACGGCGTCTTCGACGAGGTTCGGGTGTTCGCGCGCGCCGGCCTGCCGGGGCCGATCCCGTTTCGCGGGGTCCGCCTCGGCGCCATGACCTGCGAGGACATGTGGTTTCCCGAGGTCGCCGAATGCCTCGTGGAATCTGGCGCCGAAATCATGATCGTTATCAACGGCTCGCCCTTCGAGAGCGACAAGGAGGACGTCCGCCTCAACTGCGCCGTGGCGCGCATCGGCGAGACAGAGCTGCCATTGGTCTACGCGAACCAGGTGGGCGGCCAGGACGAGCTTGTCTTCGACGGCGCGTCCTTCGTCCTCAATGCCGATCACAGCCTCGCCGCCCAGGCGCCGGCCTTCGAGGAATCGGTCGCGCTCACCCGCTGGACGCGCGAGGCAGATGGTTGGCACTGTGCGCCCGGCCCGCGCGCCGCACTGCCTGACGGCCACGCGGCGACCTACCGCGCCATGACGTTGGGGCTGGCCGATTACGTCGGGAAGAACGGTTTCCCTGGCGTGCTGATCGGGCTTTCCGGCGGCATCGATTCGGCGCTGACGGCCGCCGTCGCCGTCGATGCGCTGGGCGCCGACCGGGTGTTCTGCGTCGTCATGCCGTCGCGCTACACGGCGCAGTCCTCCCTCGACGACGCGGGGGAATGCGCGCGCCTGCTCGGAGTCCGCCACGAGGTGGTGGGGATCGAACCGGCGGTGGACGCGCTCGGCGGCCTGCTGGCGCCGATCTTCGCGGGCCGCGACGCGGACGAGACGGAGGAGAACATCCAGGCGCGGGTGCGCGGCGTCATCCTGATGGCGATCAGCAACAAGCTCGGTCACATGGTGCTCACCACCGGCAACAAGTCCGAGATGTCGGTGGGCTACGCCACGCTCTACGGCGACATGTGCGGCGGCTATTCGGTGCTGAAGGACGTCTACAAGACTGACGTGTTCGCGATGGCGCGCTGGCGCAACGGTAGCTGGATGGAGGGGCTCAAGGGGCCGCAAGGAGCCGTGATTCCCGAGGCGATCATCGACAAGCCGCCGAGCGCGGAGCTTCGCCCCGACCAGACCGATCAGGACACGCTGCCCCCCTACGAGGTGCTGGACGACGTGCTGCGCGGCCTGGTGGAGGAGGAGCGCTCGACCGAGGAGCTCGTGGCCCGCGGCCATGCGGCGGAGACCGCGGCGCGCATCTGGCGAATGCTCGACATCGCGGAGTATAAGCGGCGCCAGGCGCCGCCGGGCATCAAGCTCACGCTGCGCTCCTTCGGCAAGGACCGCCGCTACCCCATCACCAACCGCTACCGCGGGGCCGACTGAGCCATGACGCTCACGCTGCACAACACGCTGACCCGCA
>JAPOPO010000193.1 GCA_026712885.1 Rhodospirillales bacterium
GCCGGGGCCCGCGCCGATCTCGACGGCGATGTCGACCTCCTGCCCCGTCATGTGGCGGGGGGGCGCCGGGCCCCCCCACGCGGGCTCGGGCCCACCCCGCCCTGCTATCCCCCACGGGGGGGGCCGGCCACAGGCCGGTCACGCGAGCCAGCGACCCGCGGCTCCAGGGATTCCGCGCCGCGCTGGAGGCGGTGCTGACCGATCTCGCGCAACAGATCGTGCGGGACGGGGAGGGGGCCCAAAAGCTCGTTGCAATCACTGTGCGCGGCGCGGTCTCCGAGGCGGCAGCCCGCAAGCTCGGTCTCGCCATCGCCAACTCGCCGCTGGTCAAGACGGCGATCGCCGGGGAGGACCCCAACTGGGGGCGGATCGTCGCAGTAGTGGGACGGGCCGGTGTGGCGTTCGACCAGGCGCGGCTCTCGATCTGGCTCGGCGGAGAGCGTGCGGCCAAGGACGGCGTGGCCGATCCCGCCTTCGACGAGCCGGCGGCCGCCCGCCACATGACGGGGCAGGAGGTCGACATCGCCGTCGAGATCGGCGCGGGCCCCGGCTCGGCGACCGTCTGGACCTGCGACCTGACCCACGGCTACATCGAGATTAATGCCGACTACCGCACCTGAAAGGTCGCGTTCTCTTGTCCTGGTGGCGGCTGTCGCGCTGGTCGATGCGGACGGCCGCGTGCTGCTGGCGCGCCGCCCGCCCGGCAAGGCGATGGCAGGGCTGTGGGAGTTCCCCGGCGGCAAGCTCGCACCCGGCGAGACACCCGAGCGTGCGCTGATTCGCGAGCTGCGCGAGGAGCTCGGGATTGACACCGAGCAAAGCTGCCTCGCACCTCTCGCCTTCGCGTCTCACGGCTACGATGACTTCCACCTGCTCATGCCGCTCTATGTCTGCCGGATCTGGAACGGCTTCGTGACGCCGAAGGAGGGGCAGGAATTGCGCTGGGTGCGGCCAGCGCGGCTCCGCGACTACCCCATGCCGCCGGCCGATGCGCCGCTGATCCCCGTGTTGCGCGACCTTCTCTGATCGCCCCGTCCCGTTCCTCCATGAAGATCGCCGCCATCGTGATAACCCGGCACCGCATCCCGCTCGACCCGCCCGTGCCGGTCTCGTGGGACAGCAGGCCGCGCGCGAGTTTCACGATCAACCTCGTTCGCGTGCGCACCGACCAGGGGCTCGAGGGCGTGGCCGCGGGCGATTCCATGGGTGGGTTTGCGGAACACGCCGACCTATTTCTTGGCCGCGACCCGCGCGATATGGAGCGGCACTACGCCGTGCTCGACAATCTCTGCTTCCACTACGGGCGCTGGTGGCCGCTCGACCTCGCGCTCTGGGATCTGCGCGGCAAGATCGAGGGCGAGCCGGTGTTCCGCTTGCTGGGCGCCACCGATAACCGCGTGCGGGCCTACGCCTCCACGGCGCTCCGGCGCGACGAGGCCGCGAGTCGCGACATGGCACTAACGCTCGTCGCCCGGGGCTTCGGGGCCATCAAGCTGCGCTTCTCCACCAACGACTGGCGCCGGGATCTCTCGCGTGCGGCTGCCGTGCGCGACGCCGTGGGCCCCGGCATCGACCTGATGGTCGATTGCAACCAGGCTTGGCGCATGTCTTGGGACACCGCGCCGCCGTGGGAGCTCGCGACCGCCCGCGAGGTGGCGCATGCGCTCGCCGCGCTCGACATCTACTGGATGGAGGAGCCGTTACACCGGGGCGATTACCCCGGCATGGCGGCGTTGCGCGCAGAGACGGGAGTCAGGATCGCCGGTGGCGAAGTGACCCGCGAAGCCCACGAGTTCCACACCCTGATCGAGCGCGGCTGCCTCGATGTGCTGCAGCCGGACTGTGTCTTCGTCGGCGGCATCACGGGATGCGCGCGCATCGCGGCGGCGGCGCACGAGGCCGGCCTGATGTTCACGCCGCACACGTGGGGGAGCGGCCTGGGCCTGCTGGCCAACGCTCAACTGACGGTCGGCGTCGGTGGCGCGCCCTACCTGGAATTCCCCTTCGATCCGCCGGATTGGGTGCCGGCGCGCCGCGACTTCGGCCTGAAGGAGACGATCGAGGTGGACGACGAAGGCTGGCTGACTCTGCCCGATCGACCGGGGCTCGGCGCCGACCTCGACGAGGACGTGCTGCGTGAGACGCGGGTCGGTTAGGCCGGGTGCCAAGAAATCGGATACCTCCCCACTCTCCGGATTATGGTCCGGTGCACGGTGCGCGCGGGCCGCGACAGTACGGCGCCAAGACGTGCGAGGGCGCGCATGTCGTGGCAGGCGGAAGCAGGGAAGGCGGACCCTCCCTCCGCGCGGCGCTGCTGCCGGTTGTGCTCGCCGTTGCTGCGTGCGCTGCGGATGGCAGGCGGCGGCCATCTCGCGGCGTCCCGGCGTATCCCGCTTCCTGCCCGTCGGGATGACATCAGCGCCCGCGCCCGCCATGATCCGCCTCCCTGTCCATGACCGCCGAGGAACCGACGGTGACCGATGATCTCTGCTTCACGCCCGCCACCGAGCTCAGCCCGCTGATCCGGCGCAAGGAGCTCTCGCCGGTCGAGCTGATCGATGCCGTGCTGGCCCGCATCGAAGCCTGCGAGCCCCGCATCAACGCCTTCGCCACGCTCACCGCCGAGCGGGCGCGGGAGGCCGCGAAACGCGCCGAGGCCGCGCTGATGACGGGCGATGTCGAGGGCGCGCTCTTTGGCCTGCCCGTCACCATCAAGGACCTGACCGAGACCGCCGGTATCCCCACCGAGCGCGGCTCTCACTCGCTGAAGGACCACGTACCGACAGTGGACGCGCCGGTGATCCCCCGGCTGGAAGACGCCGGCGCCATCATCCTCGGCAAGACCACCACCTCGGAGTTCGGCTGGTCCGGCGTCAGCAACAGCCCGCTCACCGGCATCACCTCGAACCCCTGGAAGGAGGGTTACAGCACGGGCGCCTCGTCGGCCGGTGCGGGAGCCGCCGCCGCGGCGGGCTACGGGCCGCTGCACCAGGGCTCGGACGGCGCCGGCTCGATCCGCATGCCCGCGCACTTCAGCGGCATCTTCGGCCTCAAGCCCACTTACGGGCGGGTGCCCAACTGGCCGGTGCCGAACAACGATCAGGTCTCTCACGTCGGACCGATGACCCGCACCGTGGGCGACTCCGCGCTGATGCTCCAGGCGATGGCCGGGCCGCACCCGTGGGACCACACCAGCCTGGAGGCCCCGCCCGCCGACTACCCGGCGAGGCTCGACGACGGGATCGCGGGCCTCAGAGTCGCCTTCAGTCCGGACCTCGGGCACGCCCGGGTCGATCCGGACGTCGCGGCGCTGGTGCAAAGCGCTGCCGAGGCGTTCGAATCGCTGGGCTGCACGGTGGAGAGCCCGGCGCTGCCTTTCGGCCCGGAGGGGCCGGAGATCATCCGCATGCTGTGGCCCATCCACCTCCACGCCTACCGCCCCCTGCTTGCAGAGTTCGAGGAGCAGATGGACCCCGGCCTCGTGGCCTGTATCCGAGCGGCGGACGGAGTCACGGGCGCGACCTATCTGGAGGCGCGGGCGCGCAAGCTGGCTTACGTCGAAGCGGTACACCGCTTCTTCGAGGAGTGGGATCTGCTGCTCACACCGGCCGTGTCCGTGGCGGCGTTCCCGGCCGATCGGCTGCAGCCCGAGCACTGGCCGTCCCATCCGTGGGACTGGATCATGTGGGCCGAGTTCTCCTATCCCTTCAACTTCAGCCAGAACCCCGCGGCGTCGGTGCCTTGCGGCTTCACCGAGGCAGGGCTCCCCGTCGGGCTGCAGATCGTGGGCAGGCGCTTTGCCGATCTGACCGTTTTGCAGGCAGCGCGGGCCTTCGAGCAAGCCCGGCCTTGGGCGGACAAGCGACCTGCTCTGTGACCGGCGGTGCGCCTTGAGACTGGCGTTCGAGCCGACCACCGCATCGCTTGCCGGCTCCCGGCCCCTGAGGCTATAAGGAGCGCGCGCAGGGGCGGGGGATTGACCCGCCCCCGCGCACCCTCGGTCGGAGTGTAGCTCAGCCTGGCAGAGCACCGTCTTCGGGAGGCGGGGGTCGGTGGTTCAAATCCACTCACTCCGACCATTACTTTCATGCACCTACCCGAGACCCCGGGTGCTTCAGCAGGGCGTGGACCTCGGGCCCGGACGGCGTCTTGCCCGGGCGCAGCAGGACGAGGCCCCCGTCCGACGAGATCAGACCGCCGTCGACGGCGGCGCTCACCTTCTTGCGTTGGACGCCTGGCAGGTCGAAGGGGAGAAGGCTATCGTCGGTCTTGGCGGGCGTGACGATCTTGTGGTTCAGAGAGGAAGACGCCTCGACAACGAATTCCTGGGGATTATATACAATCCTACCCAAGCGGCCGGATGTCGGGCGGCAGGGCCTGAGCGTTATACCGATCAGCAGTCGTAATCGGGATGTGCCTCGCGGAGTTGCTCGCGAAAGTCCTTCTGCGATTCCGGCCGAAACATGGTGCGGGCAATTTCGTTGATGACCTTCTCTAAATTGGTCTGCGTATGCTCTTGAGCGGCCATAGGGGCCTCCTTCGCTGGCGCGAAGGGCTTGCCAGACCGCACACAATGACCTAGTAGAGACGGGCCTTCAGGTATCGCGTGCGGTCTGGCAAACACCATCACGCGATTGAACGCCGCCCCTCGACCGGGCGGCGTTCGCTTTCTAGGCGATTCGATCCGTCACAACAAGATCATGGTTGACCGCTGCCGGCGCGTTGGGTAGAATACTCCCATAAATAGGGAGTTCGACATGGCCCGCAAGGCGCCCGGCAAGAGCCATCGCAAGGGCATCACCCTCATACAGCTCACCCGCATGTTTCCCGACAATGAGACGGCCGAGCACTGGTTCATCGCGCAGCGCTGGCCCGATGGCGTGCATTGCCCTGCCTGCGGTTCCGTGAACGTGCATGAGCGTCCGACGCGCAAGCCTCTGCCCTATCGCTGCCGCGACTGCCGCAAGGACTTCTCGACCAAAACAGGCACGCTCATGCAGGGGTCGAACCTCGGGTTTCAGACCTGGGCGATGGCGATCTATCTGTTCAGCACCAATCTCAAGGGCGTGTCGAGCATGAAGTTGCACCGCGACTTGGGCGTCACGCAGAAGACCGCATGGCACCTGGCGCACCGCATTCGGGAGACATGGCAGGACAACGCTGGCACGCCGTTCTCGGGCCCGGTTGAGGCGGACGAGACCTATATGGGCGGCAAGATGAAGAACATGCACGCCGACAAGCGCCGCGAGGCTCGTCAGAAGCCGGACCTAGGCAAGACCATCGTTGCAGGCGCCCGTGATCGCGCCACAGGCGCCGTGCGCGGCGAAACCGTCGAGGGCGCGGACAAGGAAGAGCCTGCACGTGTTCATCGGCGCTCACGCCGCTCCAGGGGCCGTTATTTACACGGACGAGGCGAGAGTCTACCAGTCACTCCCGAACCATGAGACCATCAACCACGGGCGTGGAGAGTACGTGCGGGATGGCGTCTCAACCAATGGGATCGAGAGCTTCTGGAGCATGCTCAAGAGGGGCTACCACGGCACCTACCACCACATGAGCGCGAAGCACCTGGACCGCTACGTCACTGAATTCGCCGGTCGGCACAACGTCCGCGAGGCCGATACCGTCGATCAGATGGCGCACATGGCTCAGGGCATGGTGGGGAAGCGGCTGCGGTATCGAGACCTGATCGCGTAGAACGCAAAAGAGCCGGGATGGGGGTCCCGGCTCGCTACATCGTGAAGGCGCCAGCCCTCTCGACTTCTATAGCCGAGAGGGGCTTGCTATGTCTAGTCGCTGTCCGGAGTGTGGCGCAGGTACTCCTTCACAGCCTTCCGAAGAGAGCGAGAAAGTTGTGCGGCTGCCGCTGGCGTCAAAGCCACGTAAAAATCCCGCGGCACGCTCCTCATGTCAGGCGGGCGCTCAACTTCTAGCCTCAGCCAAACCACTGCCGACGTATGGCCCTGGCCGCGTCCAACCTGTAGATGTGTCGGACGAAGCACTCGCTGATCTAGGCGCTCAGATAGCGCGGCAATTCCCTCATGGCTGACAGCCTCTACTTTTGTCGGGGGTTGGTCGGTCATGGTGTGTCTCCCTTGTTGCCGAACGCCTATTGCATCTGCCATCGCCTCAGCGCATCGTCTCTCTGATAACAAGCAATTATCTCTGCCTTTTCAGCAGAATGCGCGAAATGCCCTGTGATGATTTTTGCAGCTAGACATGAAAACGCCACTGGGATTGTCCAAAAGAAATCACTGTCCCCGAAAATCAGCGACTTACCAGGAACCGGACTTTCAAAAGCGTATGCGTCTATGTAGAAAGTGAGCAGAAGAAGTGATGTGGGGAGCACAGCGAGCACCAAGACGGAGACATTCATGCGCTCCCATAGATGGCGTTTTCGAGTGGCAGCCTCTACATCCGCAAGTGCTTTTTCCAGCGCGTGCTTGCTGGCTTCCAGATCCCATTGGGATGCCTCCATTGGGTAGTATCTCAGCTTGAAACCGTCCAAGCGACTCTGTGGTATCGCGCCTTGGTCGCAGGATCGGTTGCGCGCCTGATAATCTCTGCGGCGAGCTGCTCGCAGATTTCCTCAATCGCCCGTTGAAAGTGAGACTGCGTGTGGCCGCTCATCGCGGTCCTCCACCGTTGGGGAGGACGCGCTTGACGGCTCCGGAGGGGCGGCTATTATCCCCTCGGCTCGTGTTGCCGTTCGGCGCGTCCTCCAAGGGTTACGCCGAACTCTCGATCACTTTGAAAGCCGGGGCGGCTACCCCGGCTTTCGCCGTTCCGAGAGCCGAATCGTGTCTACAGCGCCTTGCGCGATCGCGCAAGGCGCTGCCCGTTGGTGTTGGCGATTGCCCGGCCGCGCTCCCGATGTTATCATTTCCGCGACAAGGAGACGGGTGATGCCGAAACGCCAAGGCGACCAGAAGCCGGGCGCCAATCAAGCCGCCGCTCGTCCGAGGGGCCGCCCCGTCGAAAAGCCGATGCCCCCGCCGATCCCCGACACGCCCGAGAATATCGCCAAGGCGATCATACAGGGACCGCCGAAGAAGAACTGGCGGTATCTACGGAATGGGGCGCCTACCCGCGTCAGCTAACGGCCGCTTGGGTAGGATTGTATATAATCCCCGATAGAGGATATGTGGTCGTGGCTTCTCAGAGGTGCGCCGTTGCGGGTGGGCGCACTCGACGTCAGCCTTGTGAGGAGGCGGCAGAGCTAAGGGGCGGGCTCGCTGGCTGGAGCCCCAAAGGCGCGCTGCCCGGACGTCAAAGTGTGTCGGTCACACTTTGCGACGCAGCGTCGTATCCGTAGACCTCCCGCGCGCGGCCTTCGGTCAGGTAGCCGTTCCTGATGTCGTCGGCGACGGCATCGCGCGGCCGCTCCTTTGGGTCGCCGTAGCCGCCGCCGTTGCCGGTGACGATGCGCACCACGTCCCCCTGGCCTAGGCCGAAGTTCGTCACTTCCGCATGGCGCTCGACGGTTCCGTCGGTGCGCCGAATCTCCACGTAGTTGGGCGAGCCGTCGCGCCCGCCGGCGAGCCCCCAGGGCGGGAAGCGCGAGCGGGTGTAGAAGCAGGTGAGGAAGCCGTCTTGCGCGCGCACGCGGTAGTCGGCGCGAATTCCCTTGCCCCCCCGCTCGCGGCCCTCGCCGCCCGGGTCCGGGTTGAGTTCCAGCCGATCCACGAAGAGGCCGTTGCGCGCCTCGTTGATCTCGGCCGGGCAGTTGAACGTGAGCCCGTGAAAGCCAGAGAACACGGCGCTTGATCCATCGCCCGCCGGATGCCCGCCCCAGCCGCCGAGCTGGGGCTCGACGATCGTGTAGGGTCGACCCGTATCCGGGTGAATGCCGCCGAGGACGGTGGCGCACATCGAGGCGTGATGGCCGGCCGGCAGCATCTCCGGCAGGTGGCTCGCGAGGCAGCGCCACAGCAGGTCGTAGAGCCTGAGCACGGTCTCGTAGTAGACGCCGTGGGCCGCCGGCTCCTCCGGATCGAAGACTGTGCCCTTCTTGGTGAAGAATTGGAGCGGCCGGAAGTTGCCGCCGTTGCAGATCGGCCGCGGATCCGACACCGCCTTCAGTAGTAGCTGGGCGGCGAGCAGCGAGGCGTCCCGGCTGATGTTGTAGGGGCCGGGCTCCGGCGGGTTGTCGCGAACGTCCACGATGAACGTGTCGTCGCGAATCTCGATCGTGCAGCCGTAGACGAGCCCGGAATCCTGCTCCTCGCGATAGGTGAAGCGCCCCTTCGGCAGGTCCTTGAGCGCCTCGCGGGTCATGCGCTCGCCATAGTCCAGGTAGCGCTCCATCGCCTCGCGAAAAATTGGCGCGCCGTACTTGCGCACGACCCCCTCGAGCCGCCGCGCGCCCACGCGCACCGCCGCGATGCCCGCCCACAGGTCGCCCTCGAGGAAGTCCGGCATGCGCGAGTTGATCTTCATCACTTCGATGAGGGGCTCGTTGGGCGTGCCGCCGGCGACGATCTTGACGCCCGGCAAGCGCAGGCCTTCCTGGAAGATTTCGGTGGCGGTCGGCGCCATGGAGCCGGGCACCATGCCGCCAACATCGTTCCAGTGTGCGATGTCTGCGGTCCACGCCACGATCTCGCCGTCGACGAAGACGGGCATGAGGAAAGCCACGTCGTTCAGGTGCGTGACGCCGCCGTTATAGGGGTCGTTGGTGACGAAGACGTCGCCGGGCTCGATCTCGATCCCGTCTTCCTCGCACTTGCGGATCATGAACAGCACGGCCTTGTCGAGGCCGGCCACGAAGAGCGGGATGCCCGCGCCGGCGCTCGCGAGATTGCCCTTCGGGTCCACGATCGCGGTTCCCATGTCGAGAACCTCGTAGATGATGGCGCTCATCGCCGTCTTGCGCATGGCGACGAACATCTCGTCGCAGATCGCTTGCAGCGCGTTCTGGATGATCTCGATCGTGAAGGGATCGTATTGCCCAGCATCCCGGGCGCTCTCGTCGTGCGCGAGCTCGGTGGCCATTCGACCGTCTCCGTCAAGCCTGTCGGACATGCAGGATCACATTCCCGTAGCTGTCAATGGCGGCATCGTCGCCGGGGCGGACGACGATGGTGGCGCCGGCTTCCTCGATGATGGCGGGATTATTGAACGTCATGCCGGGCTCCAGCATGGCGCCGTCGTAGAGGGTGGCCTCGTGCCGGCCCTCGAGGTCGAAGTCGACCATGCGGCGGCCCTTCTCGGCATCTGCTAGGTCTCGGCCTCGCACGGGCTTCTCGACCAGCGCGAGCTTGCCAACCTCCGCCTGCCCGACGAGATGGAGGCCGACCACCTCCACCGCCGTATCGAGCCGGTAGGTGTACTCGCGCTCGTAGTTGGTCTCGAAGCGCTCCCGGACGGCGGCGAGGTTCCCGCCAGTGACGCCTTCGTCCGGCAGCAGCACTTCCGCCGAGTGCTCCTGGTTGCGATAGCGGAAGCGGGCGAAACGGATGAACGCGACGCCAGTGGTATCCAGGCCTTCCGAATCGAACTGGGCGAGGGCCTGGCGCTCCATGAGGCCGAACGTTTCACGCAGCAGCGCCGGCGCATCGTCGTCGAGATCGCAGAGGAAGGTCCTGAAGTAGTCCCGCCGCAGGTCCGACATGACCATGCCCCAGGCTGCGAAGACCGCCGATTCCGCGGGGATGATCACCTTCTCGATCTGCAGCTCGGCGGCCAGCGCGCTTGCGTGCATGCCGCCTCCGCCGCCGAAGGCGACCAGCGCGAAGTCGCGCGGATCATGGCCGCGGTTGAGCGAGACCAGCTTCAGCGCGTTGATCATGTTGTGGTTGGCGATGCGGACGATCCCCCGCGCCGCCTCCTCGCGCGAGACCCCCAGCACGCCCGAGAGGGTGTCGAGCGCGCCGTTCACGGCCGCCATGTCGGCGGTGATCGCGCCGCCGCAGAAGTAGTCGGCGTTGATCCGTCCCAGCGCCAGGTTCGCGTCGGTGGTGGTTGGCTCGCTGCCGCCCTTGGCGTAGGCGACGGGGCCAGGGTCGGCGCCGGCGCTGCGCGGCCCGACGTGGAGCCGCCCCAGGTGATCGACCCAGGCGATGGAGCCGCCGCCATTGCCGATCTCGACGAGATCCACGACCGGGACCAGGATGGGGTAGCCGGCGCTCTCCCGGTTCCGCTCGATCCAGTAGTCGGAGATGATGGTCACGTGACCGCCTTCGACGAGCGAGCACTTGGCGGTGGTGCCGCCGATGTCGAGAGCCAACACGTTGCGCTCGCCCAGAAGACGGCCGAGTTCCGCCGCCCCCCACACGCCGCTCGCCGGCCCCGATTCCACCATCTTGATCGGGGTCTCGCGGGTCGCGTCCACAGTGTCGACGCCGCAGTTCGACTGCATGATGTAAAGCTGGCCGCCGAACTCGCTGGCCTCCAGGGTCTGATTGAGTTTCGACAGGTAGCGATCGGCCGCAGGCTTCACGTAGGCCGAAAGAACGGCCGTGTTGGTCCGCTCGTATTCCCGCCACTGGCGCGTGATCTGGTGGGACGCGACGGCGGAAAGCTCGGGTGCCAAGCGTTGCACCGCCGCCAGCGTCTCGGCCTCGTGGGCGTCGTTCGCGTAGGAGTGCAGCAGGCAAATTGCGACGGCCTCGACCTCCGCAGCCCGCAGGGCGTCCACGATCTCCGGTAGGCCGGAGAGGTCGAGCGGCTGCAGCTCCTCCCCCGCGTAGCTGATGCGGCCGGGGACTTCGAAGCGCAGATAGCGCGGCACGAAGGGCGGCGGCTTGCGGTAGGTCAGGTCGAAATAGTTGGGGCGGTCGCCCCGCGCGATCTCCAGCACGTCGCGAAAGCCCTCGGTCGTGATGAGGGCCGTCCGCGCGCCCTTGCGCTCGGTCACGGCGTTGATGATCACCGTAGTCCCGTGCGCGAGGAAGGCGATGTCGGCGAACGCGACGTCGGACTTCTTCAGAACCTCGAAGACGCCGCGCTCGTAGTCGGGCGGGGTGGTGTCGACCTTGGCCGTGCGAACGATCTGATGGCCGGTCTCCGGATCGGCCTCGAAGCACACGAGGTCGGTGAAGGTTCCGCCCACGTCCGTCGCGACTCTCACGCTTCCGCGTGCCGTGGCTTGTTCAGCGTCTGCCATGCCGTGGTTCGTCTCGCCGCTCTCGCTCCAACACAATTGGCTGGTTCATGTTGGCAAAATTCTCGATGCTTTCATAATTCGGCGTGCGGGCCGGACGACGCGCGATGATGGGCCGGGCATTACGCCGGGTGCCATGACGCGATCGAGGACGCCCGCGCTCGTGCGTTCACGTTGACGAAGGGAGCGGTGGCCGCTCCGCCGCCGCAATCGCATGGTTGATATTCGCTGGGATGCCCACAGCTGCGTGCCGCTCAAGGCGGACTACGATCTCGCCACCCTGAAGCGGCACCGGGCGGCCGGCTTCGACTACGTCTCGATCAACGTCGGCATGGACATGACGCCCATCTGCGACGTCGTCTCCATGATCGCGTCGTTTCGCGAGCAGATCGCGCGCAGCCCCGACTTCATCGCCGCCCGCTCCGTCGAGGATGTCCGGAGCGCAGCGGAGCAGGGCAAGCTTGCGGTCGGCTTCGACCTCGAGGGCGCGAAGCCGCTGCTCGCCAATCCCTCGACAGTCGCCCTCTACGCCGAGCTGGGCGTGCGCCAGGTGCTCCTCGCCTACAACCGCGCCAACGAGGCTGCCGGCGGCTGCTACGAGGCGGGTGCCCCCTTGACCGAACTCGGCGCCGCGTTCGTGCGCGCCTGCGAGGCGGCAGGCATCGTGGTCGATTGCTCGCACATGAACGAAGAGACGGCGATGGGGATCATGGCGATCGCCCAGAAACCCGTGGTCTTTAGCCACGCCAACGCGCGAGTGCTGAACGGCAACCTGCGCAACATCACCGACGGCATGATCGACGCCTGCGCCGGGCTCGACGGCGTCATCGGTGTCAACGGGATCAGCGCGTTCCTGCCGGGCGGGGAGGCTGAGGCCGATGCGATGGTCCGGGTCGTCGACTACCTGGCCGCGCGCGTCGGCACCCGCCACGTCGGCATCGGGCTCGACTACGTCTACGACATGGAACTGGAAGACATGCCGGAAGGGGAGGACCCCGCCTACTGGTTCCCGCCCCAGTTCGGCTACGACGAAGGCTTCTACAAGAGCCTCGACTTCGTCTCGCCGGAAGCCGCGGGCAGCCTGAGCGCACGATTGGCAGAACGCGGCTATGGCGACGTCGACATCGCGGCCATCATGGGAGGGAACTTCCTTCGTATCGCCGAGCTATGCTGGGGCCGGCAACAACAGAAGAGAGCTGACTGACGATGGGATCGACGCCCTCTGCGGGCCGTGGGGGTGGCCTGAGCGCAGTGTCAACGGCGGAGCAAGAATGTACCGGCGCGGCTGCGTAAAATTGTACCACGGGCTTGGCGGTAGCTTGTCCCCATAGTCCACGGGAGGGCCCCGCGCGCGGGACGGCGCGCCCTCCATGCGGCTGGCGTCGGCCCGCGCGTGGGAGGGACATGTGGTCTATGGGGGCAAGCGGGTTATTCGGACGAAGGCCGGCGTCGCGACCGGCTCTGCTTGAGCCTGTAGCTTTCGCCGTTCATCTCCAGGATGTGGACATGGTGGGTGATGCGGTCGAGCAGCGCGCCGGTGAGGCGCTCGCTGGCGAAGACCGAGGTCCATTCCTGGAAGGGCAGGTTCGAGGTGACGATTGTGGCGCCGTTTTCGTAGCGGCGGCTGAAGATGTCGAAAAGCAGCTCGCTTCCGCTCTGCGAGAGGGGCACGTATCCGAGTTCGTCGACGATCAGCAGGTTCACCTTGGCGAGCTGGTCCTGGAGGCGGAGCAGTCGCTTCTCGTCGCGCGCCTCGATCATCTCGTGGACCAGCTGGGAGGCGGTGGTGAAGCGGACGGAGAGGCCCTTCTGGCAGGCGGCAAGCCCGCGGGCCAGGGCGATGTGCGTCTTGCCGACGCCTGAGGGCCCGAGCAGGCTCGCGTTCTCGCGCCGCTCGATGTAATCGCCGCGGGCGAGGTCCAGCACCAGCATCTTGTTGAGGCTCGGAATGGCCTTGAAGTCAAAGCTTTCGAGCTGTTTGACGACGGGGAACCTGGCCTGCCTGATGCGGCGTTCGACCAGGCGGCGCTCGCGGTCGATCATCTCCATCTCCACCAGCCGGGCCAGGAACTGCACATGATCCAGGCCCTCGGTCGCGCACTGGCGGGCCAGTTTCTCGTATTCCCGCAGGACGGTGGGCAGCTTGAGCTTCTTCAGATGATGCTCGAGCAGGATGCGGGGCGCCTCAGCCATGGCCGACGGCCAGCAGGGTGGCGTAGTCGGCGCTTCGCGTGGCGGCGACGAAGGGCCGGGGAAGGTGCGGATAGCGCGAGAGGTCGAGATGTGCGGGCCGCCTCTCGATGCGCGCCAGCAGGAGGTGCTTGACCGCATCGAAGCCGATCAGGCGGCGCTTCACCGCGTCCTGCACCGCGGCCGTCACCTGGCGCTCCGGGAAGTCCTCCAGCAGGCGCAGCACCTGGACACGACGCGGCAAAGGCGCGGCCCGCCGACCAGTCACAGGTGGCAACGGTGGATCAATGTGTACCGGAGAAAAAACATTGCGGGTGTTCTACGGCTATCGGATGTTTCTCGCGCCGCTCCCAGGAAAGTCAATACGAAGCGTGCCTCCGAAAATAATTGTCGTCGCTAGCAGTTCGATTTGCCGCACTGCTCCAGAAGTGATCGATAATGAAAAAAGCGTGGGAATTTCTTTTCCCTGACGTGATTAGTATCTAGTTCCATGATCAACGTACCCTCTCCCGTGGTCTCGCTGGGAGACGCCATATATCCTCCCAAAAAAATACCTTCTTGTCCCTGCCTGTTCGCGCCAATTAGATGGAC